>NZ_JBRESC010000015.1:0-105138 GCF_056726085.1 Vibrio sp. 2433-A1 | reverse complement strand
GGCTTTGTTGCGTAATTCGGACAGAAAAACAAACCGCCCGAAATTGTGCAATTCTTAAACAACAAACTGAGTTTCAGGCATACCAAGCCCTGTAAGCTTGTTCAGCGCTTTAATCATGGCGTAGGTTTCGCCAACCTGAGCATTGTAGTTTCGCAGGCTTAACCTCCCACCTAGCAACTGCTTCACTCGATACATGGCTGTTTCTGATAGTGAACGTTTGTGATAACCATACCGCTTTTTCCACTTCTTGTTGGAGCCGTAGAGCTTTTGGCAACCCACTGCTAAATTGCGAGGATGTCCTTGTTCCCAGAAGGCTGCCCCTTCTCTTGGTGGGATAAGCGGAATAGCTCGCTTAATCCGTATGGCATCATGGCAGTTCCTTGTGTCGTAAGCACCATCTCCAGATATCTCGATGATTTGTCGACGTGTTTGCTTGAGCAAATTAGGAAGGACTTCTGAATCAGTGACATTAGATAAACTCAGTTCTGCTGCTACTATCTCGTGAGTACTGGTGTCGACTGCTAAATGCAGCTTTCTCCAGACTCTACGCTTCCCGTCAGTACCGTGCTTCTTGACCTTCCATTCACCTTCGCCATAAACCTTGAGACCAGTGGCATCAATGGCCAGATGCTGTATCGCACCTCTGGTTTTAGTTTTAAATGAAACCTCAACCTGCTGGGCTCGACGGCTTATACAGGTGTAATGCGGACAAACAAGCGGTATGTTAGCCAGCTTAAATACTGAGTCTAGAAAACCTTGCAGCGCTCTCAATGGCATAGAGAAAACGCGTTTTACCATCAGTGCGGTAGTAATGGCTAGGTCGCTGAATCGACGAGGCCTGCCGCGCTTACTCTGTTTGCTTTGCTTCCACTCGCGTATGGCTTCCTCATCAATCCAGAAAGTGAGTGAACCACGGTTGATTAGGGCTTTGTTGTACTGTTTCCAGTTAGTTGTTTTGTAACGAGGTTTCGGCATAAGGCTACGATGATTAACTGATGTAGCCGATCAGATCGTAACTTCCTGATTTAGTTCCATCGAATTACGCAACAAAGCCTTACGTACCCACAGTCTTCACATAGAACAATCTCTTCATCGAAGTCTTTAAGCTTTGCGTGCACTCGTTTGCTTGAAAAAATACACACGCCAACCAACACCAACTGAGTAACAAACAAGCCCAGGTTAAACAAACCGTAAACCAGTTTATGTACAGTCAGCTCTGGTAATGATGCTTCTTAGGCTGCGACCGATTATTTTCTCTTCGTTTAATGTGATAACAACAATACTTACTGGGCCCATAATATGCTCCTTATAATCTTGAATAGACAGGTTTGGTTAACTTGGTATTCAGATTACAAGGCGCTTACTTTACCCGTCTTGAGGGGTTTGTTCAGATCTGGTCCAATTACTCAATTTTTTCAGCATCAGAAGAGTTGAATCAAAGTTAACCGATTGATTCTATTTGTCCTTAAAATAGGGGCTAATAGGCGATTATCTATTGCTAGAACGGGGATTGAGTGATAGTATCCGCGCTCGCTTACAGAGTTACTACCAATTTCTCTTGAGCGTTTACCACACATAACAAGGTCGCATTGTTAGTGTGAATATGAATTTCTTAAATTTTTGAGAGTAATACTATGAAATTTGAAGCAGTAGTACGTACTGAACTAGGTAAAGGTGCGAGCCGCCGCCTACGTCACGCTGGTAAATTCCCTGCAGTTGTATACGGCGGTGAAGAAGCAGCAGTTTCTATCGTTCTTAACCACGATGACGTTATGAACCAAATGGACAAGCCAGAATTCTACGAAGCAATCACTCTAGTGATCGACGGCGCAGAAGTTAAAGTTAAGCCACAAGACGTTCAACGTCACGCGTTCAAGCCAAAAGTTGAGCACATGGACTTCATCCGCATCTAATTCCCTACCAGGAATTAATTCGGATTAAATCCAGCCTTTTGCATATAAGATAATCGGCCTTACCATCCGAGAAGTCTAAAAATTCGAAACCCCGATGCTACCAACATCGGGGTTTCACCGTTTTTGAGCCCTCAAAAACGCTCTCAATTCTCTTCAACTTACTGAAACTTCGCCACTTTACCTGAGCCCACAATAACCATATCATTTTTGGGTGGATTAAGTGTGGACGAATAGTGGACTTATACAGTAGTTTCTCTCTCAACTATCTTAGACCCATTTTCACCACGACTCAAATCACTGCCCACCTCCCCTACTTTATTCTATGACTCTAGAACATATCTGAAAGTGCCCTCAAAGAGCCTCTAAACGGTTTCCGAGTAAATCCTACATCAGTGTTATACTTTCTATCAAATCGCTTACTGATGAGACTACAGAAATGGATAAAAAGACTTTTACCGAGCAAGAGCTACTCGAAGGATTAGATGCTTATACTGCACATACAGATGAGTTGGCGGAACTGGTTAAGGCAGAGGTGGATTTGGATAAAGCCGAAGAAGATTGCAGCCACGACTAAAGTGATCATTCGCAGCTGCTTATCTTTAAATTGACCTGAGGGACTAACTCATTTTTGGACAAAACTTTGTCAGCGACTTTACTAAATTAGTAACTTACAAATTACTTTAAGTAAGGGAAATGTGAGTTCATTTTGTCGGCTATATAAAGTTCCGTAGTTGTAACACAAGCAGGAAGGTTATTGCTTACCTGCTTAATGTTAAAGCTATTCTCTGGAGTTCATTTCTAAAATGAGTGCTTCTATGAGTTGTTTGGCTGTTAAATTTCTAGTAAAAGAGGTTCCTTGCCCAGACCAACCAGACCAATAGGTGGTATAGTCACTACACTACTAACTTATTCTTAAAATAAGCATTATAAATCATGTAATTATAATGAATTAGTGTATTCAAACTCATGAATGCGGAGAAGAGCCAAAAAAATAAGTCATTTAATAGCAGAAAGTGTGTCCTGATTCTTTGAGCTAGAAAGGTTTGGGGAAAAAACATTTTAGCAATGGCGGCGTACACATCGCTCGCCGCCATTTTAGTATGATACTTTAACAGTATGAATCATTATTACTCTTCCACATGATCTGGAATTTAGGAGCTTAACAGGATTTTTCTCATGCTCCTTGGAGATGAATTAAACTCTTTTTGAAACCAATGGCTGAATGAATCACCAGAGGCAAAACCTAACTTTATCGACAACTCTTCGTTAGTTAAGCCATCTCTTAAACCAGACAATGCTTTGCTGTGTTTCAGTCGGTTAATCCAGCATTTATATGACAACCCAGTTTCTTTGATAAATAGTCTGGATAAGGTACGCTCAGATGCGCCAACTTTCCTAGCCCACTCACTTAGGCTTACTTTTTCCGAAGGATTCCTTATCGCACTTTGGGTTATACGTACAAGCCTCCTATCTTCCGGCAGAGGGAGTATGTTATTACTCGGAACCGCCTGTATCAGTTCCTCCAGCAAAATGCTTAATAAGTTGTTAGCTTTACTTGATTCGACATCGCTGAATGCAAACTTGTCGATAATGCCAATAGCTAATTTACTTGCATCAACTAACATGATTTTCTCTGGCCAGGAGGCAGCAATCTCAGGAGGAATATACATGGCGATTAGATTGGCAGTGTATTTGCACTCAGCGTGGTGAGAAACATTGGGCGGGATCCAAACTAACATTCCTTTTTGAATGAGCCATTGGTTTTGTTCTGCTTGACCTCTACAAACACCTTGCTTCATATATATCAATTGTCCATTTTCATGTTTATGAATTGGTTCAATCATCACTTTGTCAATATGACGCTCGACTGTAAAAAGCATTCTGAAATATTCCCTGCCCAGTTAGTACTATCAAAAGGTAGATACTTTCTTTATACACGAACATATTGATTTGGCAATATTATCAAAATGTTTGGCATAAGGTACTTCCACTTATCAGTTACATAAACAATTGGATCCCTAACAAGTTCAATTTAAGTTGGCTGTGAAAAAACATGGTTATAAAAATGAGTGAAGTACATATCATCTGAGTCATCACTGCTTTGTGTAAACGCTGTGTCTCTGATAACCAAAGAACATCATCCGGATTGAGAGACGTTAATGCATCGTTAGCAGGGTCACGCCATTTTTTTTCAGCGATTGAATCGATGATGAATATGGCAACACTTAGTACAAACCAGATCTGGAACATACGGTGCCAGTCTTGTAAATAAAACATCACAATGCCACTTAACATCACGATCCAGCCAGCTATGTTGTAGTAGCGGTCTGTAAACGCCAGTCCTTTTAACAATAGAGTTTTATTTGAAGCTGTTGCGTTTCTTAACTTATAAGACATCCAAGGAGCGACTAGCAGTGATCCAGTCGCACCAACAGCTCCAATTGCATGTACCATTTTGAACAGGTCATAACTCATTTCTAATCTACCTTTTCATCGTTGTTTTAGAATAAATTATCATTGCTTGGTCGTGTCCAGAACGTTCATAACTGACGCAAAGCAGAACAAACCGGACAACGATGGAAATTTTAAAAGCTTATTTGTAAGACTTGGGTAAAGCGAAAGAGAATAACGAACCAAAAAATATGACAGCAGCTAATATGTAGAAACTTACTTCGTACCCACCATGCTGACTAAGCTGAATCGTAGTGAAAAGACTGATCCCAATAGCAGAACCGAGGTTTCGTAAGAACTGTACTGTAGAGGTCCAACTGCTTAGTTGTTCTTTGGGAGCAGAATTTTGCACGTAAACTAGCGTGCTGGTGGAAACAAACCCCATACCCAGGCCAATGAAAGCAAGGCACCCTGAGATAAGAATTACATTTTCCGAATTGATAGCTGGGATCATCCCAATAGTGCCTGCAAATAGCAGTAACATTCCAATGAGAGCCAGCGACTTAAACCCAAATTTGGCAAGTTTGCTTCCACAAATTGCGGCACCAAATACCCAGCCTAATGCAGCCGTAGTTATTAGCGCACTTAATGACACTGTTGAATGGCCGAGTTGAGCAAGTGTGATCGGGATTATTGTGACAGCTGAATATAGGGTCGCGCTTGACACTAAAACCATTACAACGGTGGATACCAAAGATTTATGTTTGAAAAAGGGCGCGGGAATAGGACTAGCCTTTGCATTCTTTAGTACTCGACCTATCAGTACGATGGAGGCACCTAGTAACAACAAAGTAAGTACATAATTGTTTAGCCATTCTATATGGTTTTCACTCACCAGCATCATCACAGCAAAACACATGATGGCAAAGGATATTTGAGCCAGGAAGTCGATTCTGGTTTGGCTTTGTTTATTACCGATTTCCAAGATTTTAACTTGAAGTAGCATTACCAAAGCAATCAAACCGATAGGTACGTTTATAAGGAATATCGATTTCCAACCAAACATGGATGAAAGAAGCCCACCAAGGATTGGCCCAAGTATTGCAGATATACCCCATACTCCACTTAACATGCCTTGCATTTTTGCCCGTTCGTCAACAGAAAACACTGCTGCAAGTAAGGCGTAACACAACACAATAATTGAGCCCGCACCAACACCTTGAATAACTCGTGAAAATATTAGCATTTGCATAGTAGTCGCGTTCGCCGCAAATATAGATGCAACGATAAACACTAATATGCTGGCAACCAGTGTGGGTTTGATTCCAAATTTGTCTCCAATAGCGCCAATAAAAGGTGCAATAAGCGCAACCGGTAACAAAAACCCAGACATTATCCAGGGGTACAAAGACAGTTGACCTAAAGAAGTACTAATCTCAGGCAAGACAGTACTTACAATGGTTCCATCAACTGCAGCCATAAAGAGCGAGAGAACGATAGCAAATGTGGCTACCGAGTTTTTATTGGAGTTTAATTGTACTTCCTGATTAATTTCAGTTTGCATAAAGACCCCCTTAACCGAAAACATGTATTTTTTTCGATTTGGAGAATCCTTTAACGATCTCCGCAGTATTATCATCGATGTGTTCATCAATATTCTTGATGTATTCACCAGATTGGATGATCTCTCGAAATCGGAGTGTCACGTCTAACTGTTTTTTTGCTGCTAGGTTGTTTTCTGTGTAATCGAGGTCAAATTCAGATTTGATAACATCTTGGGTCGTTAGAGCTAGTTGTGTGTTTAGTTCCTCTTGGATGTTGATAATTTCATGCATTCGTTTACGTTCACTTGAAGTAAGTGATGGAATAATGTGCTCAAATACAAAATGGTCAAACTCTATATGACGGGCTTCATCCAGACCATGAAAATGCAGTAATTGAGTAAGAAACATTTTTTGCATTGGATCGAGCACTTTCATTCGACGCTCAAACACCGTGATAATGGACTCGCCAACGTAAGCTGTTGAACAAAGAGCAGCGAGTTTTACAAGCGGGTTCTCATTGCCTTCATAAAGTTCCAGTCTCTCTTTGGCGTAGTTTTGTCTCAGCTTTATATCTCTACTAGATAGGTGCCTTACATATTGATAGAAGCTATTTGAATGCTGCACCTCTTCTGAGGCAAAACATGAGACAGAATGGAATAAACCAGTATTGGTGATTAGGTCAGTACTCTCTTGTTGGATCTCACATAAAACACGGCTCATTACGGATGCAACATGCATTTCAATTTCAGCTAGTTGAGCTAGTTCTTTATACAGATAAGCTACTGCTTTTTCTTGTTGGCCATCTTCACCTACAAGACTACGAGATAGAAATTCTAGTTCTTTATCTGAACCGGCATTTTCCCATTCCATACGATTTGGGTGCAGGTAATTGATATGGGAATACTTGTTAATATCAAAAACGTGATGTGATAATTGTTCTGAATTCATGGGTTAATTCCAGTTGTTAGGTCTGACTTTTATATTTAATTAGATGTATGAAAGAGCATTGAAGATAAGGCGTTCAGTATCTTCTATTTCTCTACGTCCATGCATAACACGTGTGTTGTCTATAAGCAGAATGTCACCTTGCTCCCAGTCAATGTTGACAGTTAGTTCTTCACAGAGGCTTTCCATGCGTTCTAGCTGATGACTTGGGATAGATTCACCATTAACGTAGGTGATTACAGGCGGTGCATAATGATTTGATGGACCAAAAATACTGTTCGCAAAATTATTGGTTAATGCTGGGTTTATATTGCTACTTCTTACCGGTTTGGTTTTAAAGATGTATTCGATTGACCCATCTTCTCGCAAAGTAATTTCAGAAGAATCACTGTCATTAACGAGCTGCTTTAAATCGTCAACTTTTATATCGTCAATAGAGTCAATGTGTTGACCTCTTGCAATACTGGCATGTAGGGCATAACGCTTCCATTTGGATTCACTGACAATACGTGAGTATTTGATTTCACGCTGGAAAGCTCCCTTTAGTTCATCATCCATTCTGTTATAAACGGCTTGTCCATCACATACTGTTGTTTGAGATCCCTGTCGTGGAGCAACACTACAGTAGAACCAACATAAATCTGGCCAGAAAGGGCTATTACCGTTTTCACAATGCAGTCCAACCTTGTCAGTGCCTGCATCTACCTTTTGAGCGGCTTCACCATCAAAACTCCTAGCGGGATCCAAACTTAAAGATGAACTTAATGATTTAACCAAGTCAGTAAATTTTTCGATATTGTGTGAAAATCCTCTAAAAAGTACATAGCCTTTATCTGCGAGCATTTCTAAGATGTATCCAGGGTCAACGTCTGAAAGAGCTGTATCTAGATGTGCTTGTAAAACTAATCCGGATTCAATTGTGTGATTTGTACTTGTAATATTCATGCTGTAAACCCTGCATTCTCTATAAATTTGATGACATGTTCTCTACGAGGACGGCCCGTAACTGTAAATAATTCGGCCATTACCTCTTTAGTGCGTTTGATTAGAATAGGCGTTCTTATGTGCTCAATTTGGTTAAGGTTTTTATTAGCAAATTGATAGATTATCCATTCCAGGTAGCCAAGATCTGGTTCACCTTCGTAAATAAAGAGTCCTTGAAGAAATTCCTTGTTATCACCGAAAACAATAACGTCAGTGACAAAGGGTAGAGTTCGATAGCCTGATTCGAGCCATTCAGGTGATACATTGCGGCCATTAGACATGATAATCATCGATTTCTTTCTACCAATGATACTGATGTAACCTTGATTATCTGTAGTTGCTATATCGCCGGTATGAAGCCATCCCTCTGAATCTAAGTTGCAACAACTTGGGTCACTGGTATTAGAGTAACCAGCAAATAAGGAACTACTTTTAATACAGAGTTCGCCATCATCTGCCACTTTAGTCTGAACATGAGAAAGAGGTTTTCCGACAGTTCCGATTTTATTTCCATCACGATAGTTCCAGCTTACGACCGACGAATTTTCACTAAGGCCATAACCTTGATACACATTAATACCAAGAGTTTGAAGTCGCTTTAGTACTTCTACTGACACTGGTGCGCCGCCAGCTGCAATTAATGGTTGTTTATCACGACCAAAAAGTGAATAGATACGGTTTTGCGCACAAGTAATGGTTTCTGCTTTGTCTGCGATGGCTTCCACTAGTGCAGGTGAAAGAGTAAGAGCCGTCGGTTTTGATTTCGCAATTAAATCCAATCTTTGTTTTGCTGTGACGGATGGATCGCCTAAAGGTGGCATTGACGTTGGAGGTTGAATTATGGCGCCACCAGTAGTCAGAGGCATGTAGATAGCTGTAACCTGCTCAATAAGTAAACTTAACGGTACTAAGTTTAAATATCGCAAATAATCGTCAGGGTAAGTTCGCTCTGCAAGTGATTCGATTAAATCATTAAGACCGTGACTACGGATGCAAACACCTTTGGGATTCGAAGTTGTGCCTGATGTATGGATAACTTTAATAATCTTATCGTCATCGATTTCCGGATAATCAAAGTATTTATATCTTGGAGTCAGCAATTGATTTGGTATTACAACATAGCGTTCACTTGGAAATTGGTAGTCAGCTTTTTCCCAAGTTTTAAGAGTCTCTAACCCAATTGGGTCAACTAGTAATAGGCTACATTTACTAAGTAAATTCGACGCTTGTTCAGTTGAGAAGGACAGGGGAACAGGAACTTCTATGACATTTTGATACATCAATGCGATGTCAGTAATGACCCATGAAGGTGTGTTTCCCATAACAACGCCGACATGCATACCATCTTGAATATCCTTCAATGCATTTTCTATGATATTCATTGAGCAGGTAAGTAAATCGCTGTAAGAGTAGGTTGACTCTTCTTTACCACTTTCATTTAATTCAACTATGGCTGGGTTTTTAGGGCCGCTATTTGCTATGTTAATGATTTTTCGAATTATATTCATTGTGCATGTTCCTCATGTTTGATGTCGAGGTTATGCAGTTGTCCTATTTCATCAGGAATAAGCTTTCCGCAATAGCGATTAAATAAATGGCCACAATTATCTAAAGAAATGAATACTAATTGAGGTGAATTATCATAATATGTTCCCCAATTATCACGTTCGGACTCACTGAGAACATCAGGTGTTGCATCACAAATATATTCAAATGGTATTTTGTAGTATTTAAATAAAGTTCGCAGTTGTTTGGTTGCCGTGCACAGGATCACTCTAAACCCAAGCGACCAAGAAAGAAGAGGTAAGATTTTAATTATTAGTGAAGCATATTTAGGACAATCAGAAGCAAGAGCGCCAATTTCAACTATTTCAGATCGTCTAATATTATCGTACCTATCGTTCAGTACGTCGTGTAGTGATTCACCCTTAAGATACCTTTCAGAAAAAAGAGCCTTATCATCTTTCCCCATAGACATGCCAGCACAGGCCATGATTTCAACGTTTTCCCCCTTTATTGTATAAACAAGAAGATCAGGTGAAGGCGACACATCTGCGTTATAGGTTTCGGAATAGATTTTTGATATATAGGTTAGAATCTCTGCATTATTTGCTTGCTTTGTTCTTATATTGACCTCAACGATTATATTTTTATTAAAATCTGTTGATGGTTCCATATAGGTATATTTTCTCACTAGCCAACCTCCGTTTTCTATTGAAAGCCTCCGTTTTTCATATTATTCATTATTCAAACTGATTTTATAACGTTAGAAACGGACAATTAACGGATCAGATAAGACATCTTGGATGGGTGAAAGTATCTAGCTGTTTGTAGTGGCCAATTTTAGTTGACCACATACGGGTACAGGAAAGAATAGGTATGAGAATCTTAGGCTGACCTGAATTTACTGGTCGGTGACATATTTGGGGGCTTACTGAGCACCACCAATTTACACTCAGCCATGAACAAAAGTACTGCGATTTCAGTGGCACGATCCGTCACTGAGTAATTACGTTAACACCGAAAGGGGCAAGAACAAGTTAGGAAAACTCGGACACACAGCTAAAAATGCTCTGACTTTGAACATTTTGCTCCTCCGAAAAACGACAAAAAGTGTTCTAACATAAAACACTTTTTAGATCGGTTATTGGGATCTAAGCTCTAATTCAACGGCCTAGATAAACCGCTGTCACTTCCTCTCGACTATGCCCTAACTCTTCGCTAATGATCATTCTGGCTTCATAGTCACGCTGTTTGTCTGCTCCACTCAACCCTTTCGTTGACGGGCCTCCCGCAGCAGGAGCACTATTACCCGTCAACTGAAGGTATCGCTGGTGCGCATACGCATGTCTCAGGCCATGTGCACTCTCTAAACCCATCTTGATACATGCTCGTTCGTATCTACCTTTGTGAGTTTTATACGTATCCTCTTTCGGTATAAGTGAGCCATCCCCCACCCACTTTTTAATCGAGTCGATGAGCTCACGCTGTGCTTGGGTTCTGATTGGTACGGTTCGGGGTCTACCGCCCTTCGTTTTCGTCAAAGCTAAGTAATCACCTTTATCTGAAAAGCGCAGTATTATCTTCATGCACTCTTCTCGGCGAAGACCAAAGGCGGCTTGTAATCTGAAACTTGCTTCTAAGTAGCGATTATTGAGCCTAGATAATTGCTCATCTGATATATGGCGGGACCGATTGATGTTTGTTACGTAGTGACGCTTTTCTATGCCGAGAGATGCGTTGTTAGCGGGTATTAAGCCAGGCTTACCAATTTTTTCTGATAGCCATCTTAGGTGAGACATTCGGTTTTTTATTGTACCAGCCGATAAGCCTTGCGATTGCCAATGAGTTAATAACTTTTCGGTATGTCGACGGCCAAAGTTCTTTAGCTCTAAGTTTCGTACATTGAGCTCTTTCAGTTGACTGTCCACCAGCTTGAGCACTTTCTTTCTCTCTGCTTGAGTGGCTTTCGAGCCGTCTGGGTTTCGGTGTAGTAATCGGGTAATTTGGAAATAGAAATTAGTAGCCATGTGCTAACCCTCTTCTTGTTCAATGAAAAATAAAGAGCCGTGTGTTGTCGGCTCTTTCTCTTGTCATTCGAAGGTTCTTATTTCACGGGTGCAGTAGTTAGGTATCAATGCGATTTCAGATTAGTGTTATTACTCCCGTTCATTTCGACAGAACGCCTATCACTTCAGTGAAGTAATTAGGTATTGGAGCGAGACTACTGCGCGGCAAAAATTCCGTACAATTGACTGACTGTAAGCCACGAGCAATTGCTTTAATTCCCAGAAGCCCGTCAGGCTGGTGAGATAAGAATGCGCTGGTAAATTAAGTGGTTTCTTCTACGAGTAATCTGTGCAGCGATGGCTGCGTATTTAATTCCATTTCATTGTGAGCGATGACTGCAATGCAATCAAATTTGATGACGCTCTCAGAGTCAGTTTTGATTCGGCGTCACGCGCTGATAATTCTGAGAATCGGCTCGGAAGGTAGTAATGGTGGGCGTTGTCCGTCCTGTCACTCCATGCTTGGAGTGACAGGACTAATGAACAAACTCCGTACTGAATCTGATAACAAAACCTTATACAGAGCATCATTCTAATTTTTCATTATGTGATATGATATGCACATTGATTGTTAGCGCGCGCTGTGGCGTATAACTTTCTAAATGTAAAGATTAAACCTACGAAGCGAGAGCTAACAATAGTTAGGTGTTTATTGGCGTCATTGCCTATCAATCATATTTTAAATAATGGGAAATCCTACATCGGTGGTTCTATGATTCAGTGGCAGCGTAAGAAGAGCAGCGGTGGTGAAAGACCTTTGTATAGCTTCGAAGAACTAAATTCTAATACTTTACGAGTTACCCGAGATTTTGAAGGGAGTACCTTCAAAAGAGATTTCTCTGTTGGGCATCGTTTTACAACATATAACGGGCTTCCAGTAGAGATGGTGAGTCTTAACCCCAATGGTGGAAGCTCTAAAACTGGCTACTATCTCATTGTTCGTGAAATCACTAAATCTGGGTTAGGCAAGAAGACCGATGTTAGTGCACAGAATCAGATAGATAAGCTCTATTTTAACCAAGATCCTGAAGCGGAAATTTCTTCACCTCATGAAGTTAAGGAAAAAAGCACTTACGTTGAAGGTGCGGTCAAACAAGTCCTAGTAAATCAATATGAGCGTGACCCAAAGGCTCGTGCTGAGTGTATTCGACACTATAAATGTGTGTGTAACATATGTAATTTTGACTTTGCCAAACACTATGGATCTTATGGCGAAGGTTTTATAGAGGTCCACCACATAAAACCTTTACATGAAATTAAATCTAGCTATGTGGTTGATCCAATAAACGACCTTATACCTGTATGCTCTAATTGCCATTCGATGCTTCACCGCGGGAAAGAGGCATTGTCCATCAGAGAGTTAAAAGCAATCTTTCACACTCAGAAAGACAACACTTAGTATCAAGTTTGAAGTGCGACAACAATTAGCAAAATTACACCGCCATTTTTCCTAGTCAACTCTTCAATATAATCTTTCTGATCTACTTAGATGAAGAGCGCTATTGCACTAACTCACTTTTGGCTGAACCTCAATCGCTGGAACCTGATTCCAGCGAATATCATTTTCTCTCGTGTATATCCTCGTTGTATCAGCATTAGCATGAGCCATCCGTTCAGTTGCGCTTATGCCCTGCTCTTCAATCATTCTGGCCGATAAACCTCGGATCTCGTGGTAGGTAGGTCGAAGAGATTTCTTGAGGTGATCGTATAGGCCCAAAGAGTCTCTTACCTTGCTGAACTCTTTGCTTATATTGTGGTGGTGAACCTGATAAAGATGATCCGTTTCCTTAGAGATACCTCGCTGCAACTGGCGAGGTTTTCTATGCACCACATACGGACAGTGCAACCTTGAGGTTTTGGACAGATCAACAATGTCTTTTATCGCCTGAGTGACAGGAATTGCTACCGCAGATGTCTCAGACTTTTGGACTTTCTGGCGATGGATATAAAGCGTGCCATAGATGGGTTGGCCGTCAATGTATTCCACCCTGCCCTCTAGATTCCACAAAATGCCGCATACGCCTTCTCTTGGCTTCTTGATTCGATAGCGCAAACGGTAGATTTCCCGCACAGCATGAGTCGTCTCTAAGGTTAAAGACATTGCGACTTTCAAGAACAGTGGTGCTGCTTCATAGATCTGGAGATAACTTTCGTAATCTAAGTTGTGACGCGCTTTGGTGTAATCCTCTTTGGATAAACGTCGCTGTTTCTTGTTAAGAACAAAGTTACTCTCTATCGCACTCTCATCAGCCAAATAGGAAAATATCTTTTTCAGATTGCTAATTTTTCCATTTAGCTGTCGATTATTGAGCTCAGCATAGTATTTGCCAATGTGCTCATTGATATGCTGTAACTTCAGTGATTTTGTTAAGCACTTACCCATGTGCTCTTCCAACCTTTCGCAGTCACGTTCTAAGTTTCTAAATACATCTTTTGAAAGCATCTCTTCGGCTTTTACACGGGCCAACACGATAGGAAGCCAATCTTTTAATGGCTTATTAAACTTATCTCTACGCCCTTTGGAGATAGCTCTTTGAAATTGGGTTGGCTCATTAAGATCGAAGTCTTGCGTCAACTCCGGCCTGTTCTGCATGTTATAAACATACGCCGCTTGAATCGCCTCTTGCTCAGTGGTGCCATTAGGGAAAAGTCGTTTAACACCTTCAACTGTTGTAAAGCGAAAACGAAGCTCTCCCCTGTGGCTCATTCGCACAAGAAATGCTGGGTAGTGAGCCGTTTCTTTACTTCTTGCTCGACCTACCATCACGACTCCAGAAATCTGACTAATTCTGAAATTCGATCGGCTGGGTTGCCTATATCCTCATCTATACAGACTAGGTATCGGCCCGTTGGGGTTCGAGTACCGCCCAACTTCCCAATTTTTATCCAATTAATGATCGTGGCGCTGCACATACCAGATCCTGGATAAAACTCCTCAATGTACTGACTCGGTCTTAAGTATCGGATTGCCATGTTCTTCTCCTCACATTTCAAATAATGAAAACTGCTTAAGAAAAACTATGCATGAAATTTTCGGTAAGATTTGTTTTGTGCGGCAATTGGCAACAAAAGCAAATGAAGAAGAGGTGCGTAAAGTGGTCGATGCCAGTCGCTATAGGGTGGACTTATACAGTAATAGCAAAATTACAAACGATTGATTTACAAGCCTTTACCAATTAGAGCATTTTCGCATTTAAGACGCCACTTTAAGATACGAAATGCTCTATAAAGTAATGAAAACATTTAAAATCAATACCCTACAATTGTTCTTACTACCAACATCGGGGTTTCACCGTTTTTGAGCCCTCAAAAACGCTCTCAATTCTCTTAGGCTCATTTTCACCACAACTTATTGCCCCTTTACTGAACATATCTGAAAGTGTCTTAAGAGCCTCTCGTCGTGTCCAAGTAAACCCCACATCAGTGTTACACTCCCGATTAAATCACTTATTAATGAGGCTACAGAATGGATAAGAAGATTTTTACTGAGAAAGAACTACTCTAAGGGTTAGATGCTTATACTGCGCATGCGATGAGTTGGCGGAGCTGGTTAAGGAAGATATGGAGGTACAGCTCACCCCACTATAATTTTACGATGTCAGAAAAGCATTACACCTTAATCACAAGGGGGAGACAGATGAATTAGAGCTAACCCCCCTAATGATGTTTCCCGATACTTCTTGTTCATGTCCTTGCCGGTTTGGTACATTGTTTCAATGACTTTATCTAAAGATATTAGACATTTACTATTGCGTTTGAGTGCCATACGAGAGGCGTTGATTGCTTTCATCGCTCCCATTGCGTTACGCTCGATACAAGGCACTTGTACCAAGCCACCGATTGGGTCACATGTCATACCTAATGAGTGCTCCATTGCAATCTCAGCAGCAATACAAATCTGTTCATTACTACCACCACGAAGTGCTGTCAGGCCTGCGGCTGCCATTGATGATGAAACCCCGACTTCACCCTGACACCCAACTTCGGCTCCTGAAATCGATGCATTAGTTTTGTATAGGATCCCAATAGCGCCTGACACGGCGAGGAAATTTTTCAATTGCTTGGTATCAAGTGGCTTAATAAAGCGGTGGTAGTACATCAATACTGCCGGAATGACACCTGCTGCACCATTAGTTGGCGAGGTAACGACCTGACCACCCGCAGCATTCTCCTCACTTACCGCAAAGGCAAACAGGTTAATCCAATCCATGATTTCCATCGGATCGTTCTCTACCGCTGTATTGGCTTCTAGCTTTTTCAGTAGGTTTGGGGCGCGACGAGTCACGTTCAAGCCACCTTCCAAAATCCCTTCAGTTTCGAAACCACGCTCCATACAACGGGTCATCACTCTCCAAATTTGGTCGGCTTGCTGATCGATGTCCTGCATATCTTGGAATGCTTGCTCATTACTAAGAATCATACCGCCAAGGCTCATGCCATGTTTCTCCGCCTGAGCCAACATTTCATCAGCACTTGCAAACGGATACTTTACTTCAACCGAAGTGGTAGCACTGCCATTTTGCAGCTCATCAGCAGTCGCAATAAATCCTCCACCAATCGAGTAGTATGTTTCGAACCCAAGCTGCTTACCTTGAGCATCAAATGCGGTGATCGTTATACCGTTCTCATGCAGTGGCAAGTTATCGCTATGAAAAAGCATGTCTGTCTGGTAGTTAAACTTGATCTCATGGCGACCATCAACAAATAACAAACCTTCATCAATGGCTTTGCGCATCGCTCGGTTCGCTGAAGCGATTTTAATTGTGTCTGGCTTATTGCCTAACAACCCTAGGATCGTCGCACGGTCAGTATGGTGACCAATGCCAGTCAGTGACAGAGAACCGAAGAGATCCACCTGAATACGTACAACTTTTTCCAGATTAGATTTAATCAAGCGAGTGAAATGTAAACCCGCAATCATAGGACCATTGGTATGGGAACTCGAAGGTCCGACACCAATCTTATAGATATCAAAGATAGACAGCATAAATTTACCCGTTACGACAGTGCAGCATAAAGCCAATCAGGTAAAACCGTACAAGCCGCAATGGTCGCAGCAGCGAACACCAACAACCCATAATGGCTAGCCGTTGGCTTAGCGAATAGATGTTTTTGCTTACTAATAAAGGTTTGCTGTTCCTCAGTAATGAAACCCCATCGATAACTGACGAGTATTCCAAAGACTAAGAATACGAAGGTTCCTATCGGCGCAAACCAAGGCCAAGATACATCCATATATCTCGCGATGAAAACAGCGACGACACTCGTGATGCTTCCTACTATCACACCTGCCTCGTTCGCCTTTGACCAAAACAAGCCAAGAACAAACGAACCTAATCTAATCCCGACGAATATCGAGGTCAGGCTAGCAATAGTCTTAAGTACAGATTCATTTGATACAGCGAACAGCGCTGGAATTACCACCATAGCCGCCGCGAGTAGACTCATTTTCCTTGAGACATTTTCATAATGTTTGTCGCTAGCATTTTTGCGAATAAAGCGTTGGTAGAGATCAAATGTCGCCACCGTAGCCATTGAGTTGTAAGTAGAGTCGAGGGTCGACATTGCAGCGGCAGCTAGTGCAGAGATGATCAAGCCAATAATCAACGGATTAGTATGGTTGAACACAAAGTCCAAAATCACTTCATTACTATTATCAAATGGCTGATCTTGGTAAAAAATACTTAATAGCACCCCTAACACCGCAAAGAACAGATAAATGAAAAACGCCCCGTAGCCACATAGCAGCATCGACTTTTGAGCGGTCTTTTCGCACTTAGTTGCAAGCGTTCTTTGGATAATCAGCTGGTTAGTACCGTAGACACTTAAGTGCAAAAAGCTCACGGCAACAACACCAGCCCAAAGAGTGGTATCCACACCTAAATCAAAATCTAGATTGATGATATTGAGATGCTCACGCGACAAATGCTCGGCGGTGTTAATGTCAGTTAGCAAACTGACAAAAATAGCGATACTGCCGGCTACCAATACCGCCGACTGCAGCATATCTGTCCAAATAACTGTCGAAATACCTCCTGCATAGGTATAGCAAGCAGTGAAAATGCTGATGTATATAATGGCTTCAGAGATGCTTATCGGCAGCACATGAACCAAAATTAGTGCCACAGCATAGAGGATGATACCCGCAGAAATACATTGAACTACAATAAACACGATCGAGTTAATCGTTCTAGCATATACGCCAAATCGATGCTCTAAATACTCGTAAATTGAGGTTAAGCCTAGCTTGTAGAAGACAGGGACGAAAAAAACGACCGTGAAAAAAATAACGATTGGATAATTGAGATGAACACTCATGGCTTCCATACCTGAGCTATATACCCAGCCAGGCATACCAACAAACGTCATCGCACTAATGTAAGTAGCCAATATCGAAACACCAGCGGTAAACCAACCAAACTGTTTCCCACCAGTGGAGAAATCCCCGCCAACACTGTAGCGCTTATTCACTAAATAACTAATGAGTATGGTAATTGCTATATAGCTAGCGATGACAAGCAAACTTGAGTACGTAACCATTTTTAAATTTCCGATATTTTATGGAAGCCATAATCTGGGCTTGATGCTACTAAAAACTGGCTTTCCGTATCCAAAATATCGTAGTAGCTGTGATAATTGTCACTAATATAGATGATTTCATCGCCAAAAACGCCAAAATGCCACTATAGCGAGATCCAGATCACCAAAAACACCAAAATGGGTACGCATTCATTTTAAAGTTGATTTTGATCACGGATCATTAGCGAGGAATAAAATTATCATTACCAGCGAAAAGACACGAGATTAGATCAAATCAAGATCCAAAACATTTAGTCTTTATACACTTAAAATCCAATATAAATAGAGGTTTATCGGTCATGACTGCGAAAAGACACATGAGCGAAGTTCCTATGATTCAAAGAGTAGCTGCGTATCTAGCGATACTGGTCGGATACTTTTTCTATTGTTATAACTTTGTAATTATTGACTACGTACGCCCATACATTGTTGAAGCGTATGATGGTATTAGCTTGTCGGACACTGCCCAATTTTACACCTGGCAATCACTAGGTGCCCTTATCGGTGCTCTTTCTTGTGCTTGGTTTGCTACCAAATTCGGTAAAAAGAATACACTCATCGCCATTACTGCCTTAAATGGCGGTGCAACCATCATCAACATGATGTTCTCTGACTATGCAACATGGGCTGCGATGCGATTCATCGTAGGTATCTCATTAGGTGGTTACTTCACTGTCGCGGTCAGTCTGATGATCGGTCTATTTAAGCCAACCGTTCGCGGCAAGCTAACCGCTTTCGCCTCATCAATGTTCTCGTTAGCGCTAATGGCTATGGGTGCTTACGCAGCCTTTATTTCAAGTATTGATGCACCATGGCAGAGCCTAATGTGGGTGGGTGGTGTGCCGCCTCTTGCTGCTGCAGCAATTATGATCTTCATTCTTCCAAGTGACAAAAAAGTGATCGCTTACGGTGAAGAAGAGCAGCAACAAGCCAATGAGTCGTCAACTGAAGAAGTTAAAACCGGTTCTTGGGGCGAAATGCTAAGCAAGCCGTACCGCATGATCACCATTACTTGTTTGCTACTTGCTGGCCTTAACTTTTACGGTTATCAGTTCTTCTCAGGATTTGTTACTACTTACTTAAAAGAAGTCCGCCAATTTGATGGTGCCACTATCGGTCTGATCTTTTCTATCTCTGCATTCGGCTCGCTATTCGGTGCTTGGGTCTGGGGTGCAATCGCAGATAAATTCGGCCGTAAAGTCAACGCATTCGGCTTTATCCTTGCGGGTATCATGGTTTCAATCTTCTTTGTTGCACCAAGTGACGTGATGATCGGCAGCCTAAACATGCTGGCTCTACTTGGCCTTATCTACAACTTTGGCCTATCAGCTTCTGCGGTATGGGGCGGTTACTTCTCAGAGCTATTCCCTCCACACCTACGTAGCTTCGGTGCCGCGCTATTCCACGGTGGTCGTATTATCGGCATGTTCGCTCCAATGGTACTTATTTTCATTCAAGAGCGTACCGACCTGCAAACCGCAATGTGGGGTTCACCGATTGTCTGGATCGTGGCTGGCCTACTATGGCTATCTCTACCAGAAACACTGAAAGGCGGCGTGTTCGACAAGAACAAGAAAGCGCAATCAGCGACTGCTTAATTAATCCAGTTTAGCCGACTGAACCGTCAGTCGGCGATACAAAACAACTTCGAGTCCTGTTCCAAACTTGCTGACTCGGCAACTTAAAGAGAGTTTATTATGTCTAAATATCAAGAAGCTAAGCGTATTGTTCGCAACTATTTCGACGCTATGGAAAACGCGACTCACGAGAGCGTAGCAGAAGTTCTTAAATTGCATACATCTGAAGATTACCTATGGCGTGGTGTTTATCCATTCCGTGAACAAGAAGGCGCTCAAGCAGCTGCTGACGTGTTCTGGTCTCCTCTAATGAAATCAATGACACGTATGCAGCGTCGTCAAGACATCTTCATCGGTGGCGAAAACGAAGTGACTTCTGGCGAGATTTGGGTAATGAGCATGGGCCACTTCATGGGTCTATTTGACGCTGAATACCTAGGTATGCGCCCAACAGGCAAAATCATGAACATCCGTTACGCAGAGTTTAACTGTGTTGAAAACGGCAAGATCACCAAAACTGGCCTATTCCTAGATTTACTAGGTGCGATGGATCAAGCGGGTTGTTACCCACTTCCGCCGTCAACAGGTAAGCACTTCGTCTACCCTGGTCCTCGTAACCACGACGGCCTACTTTTCGAAGACGCAGCACCAGAAGAAGGTGTAGCAACTCTAGCACTTGTCAACAAGATGGTTGATGATCTATCTGCACTCAACGACAGCGGCGCAATGGGTTGCCCACCAGAAGTACTAGAGAAGAGCTGGTCTAAAGACATGATCTGGTACGGCCCATGTGGTATCGGTGCATCTTACACTATTCCTCGCTACCAGCAGCAGCACCAATTGCCGTTCCGTAACAACCTAAAAGACAAGAAGTTTAACGGCCACGTATGTCGTTTCGCAGAAGGTAACTTCTCTTGTTTCTTCGGTTGGCCAAACCTATCTAACACGCCAATTGGTGGTTTCCTAGGTATGACAGGTGGTGAAGTACGTGCAGACATGCAAGTCGTTGACGTTTACTACCGTGACGGCGACAAGCTATCAGAGAACTGGGTACTGATCGACCTTCCTTACTGGCTAAAACAGCAAGGTCTAGACGTGTTCGAACGCACATCAAGCATTCTAAACCCATCGCTATAAGAGTTCCGAAAGGCGGGCCGTCAACCCGCCTCAATATCGCTTAGATCTCCCTTTCAGTTTAAGCGATTTGCTCCCAATTTGTTTGAAGGCAGTGAGTTTGTAAGCAGCGACGATCAATTCGCCGCGGGTATTCATTACTACTTCTGATAACAGCATCCAGCGGTTTTGGGAACGCTGCTTGATGCGTTTATCGCAGACGCCATCCAATCAAGCCTTACTTTATGGTAAGGCTTTTTGGTTGAAACACGTCTTTTGGCCACTGTGCTCTTTTTGGGTTAACCCAAATGACAAAACCAAAACCTTTTCCAGCCTTTATTTAACTGAAAGATTACTATTTATGTAGATGAATACGTACCTATTTATGGTAATCTATGCGCAGTTTAACGTCGTATGAATCTGCACACATGTCTGCTGAAAAACAAACCGTCACATCCAAAGACGTCGCCAAATTGGCTGGTGTATCTCAATCTACTGTTTCACGCGTATTTGTTCCTGGAAGCAGCGTCTCTGAAAAGACAAAGACCAAGGTATTTGAAGCGGCAAAAGCACTCAATTATCGCCCAAATGCATTTGCACGCAGCTTAACAACCAATGAATCGAAACTTATCGGCTTGGTCTTTCCCGACGCCGACTACCCTATTCATATGAAAACCCTCCAGCTCATTTCAAGTGAATTGCAGAAGCAAGGTTACTCGGCGGTGTTGATTCCATGGCAAGTGGATGATGAAGACAACCACTCAATCCCAAACATCTTCCAATACCGCGTAGATGGTGTCATTGCCGCTTCCGCCACCTTCAACAAGTCACTGTATGAAGAGTGTGAAGAGTTCAATATCCCTATCGTTCAGTACGCACGAGTCGTCGAAGGTACCAAGAGCAGTTACGTTATCAGCGACAACTACGAAGCTGGTCAACAAGCGGCGCAACTGCTGCACGAGCGTGGCGTGAAAAACGCAGTTTACCTAACGGGTGAAGTACCAACCTTTACCAATGACGAGCGTCAAAGCGGCTTCAGCTCAGAGTTTGAAGACTTAACGGGCAAGACGCCACGCATCATAGAGGCGAGCTACGACTACGCAAGTTCACTGGATAAAGTGCGTGCTATGTTAGCAGACAAGAATCGCCCAGAAGCCGTATTCTGCGCTACCGACAACCTTGCAATGGCAGTAATGGACATTGCACGTATTGAGTGTGGTATTCGTATCCCTCAAGATCTGAAAGTCATCGGCTTCGACAACATTCCACAAACTGAATGGTTGAGCTACCAACTGACTACTTTCCGCCAAGACTTCCGTCGTCTTGCGCGTGAATCTGTAAAAATTGTCGTTGATCAAATCAACAACAAAAACAGCAGCTTGGTAAAGATGATGGTGCCCACTAAATTGGTAAAAAGAACTACTGCATAATTCGGAACGATAACAGATACTTCGGAAAGTATCTTGCTTAATGTTTCAGCGGCTTTGTTGTTTAAATTGAAGGAACCATCCGCGAAGCTTCAAGCACTAAGTGAAGGAACAGAGATCGCACGAAACGAGCTAGCCAATCAATAAACTTCACTTATATTCGAAAATAACAAAGCTCCCTAACTTAGGGAGCTTTTTCATCACATCTAGCCTTAGATGTTTATTAAGCACTTCTTACTGAGGGTTTAGACCTAAAGTCTGAAGCACTAACTTAAAGTTATCTTGACGCTCTTTAACCGCATGTACTTCACCACTAATTGGACAGTGGCTATCAGGACAACCACGGTTTACGATGCCTGAAACTGCATCAATAAACGCCGTACCTTGTAGGCCACCATCAACATACTTCTTCAACTCAGTATGGTAGTTCCAATCTGCATATGGACCGCCTACATCATTGTATGTCTGAACCGATGATACCCAGTAGAATAGACCAGCAATCCACTTGATCTCTCTGTTCTCTTCCGAGCTACAAATCAAGCCAGGGTTAGAACAGAAATCTAAGTCCGCATAAAGCGGGTTCGCTGGTGGCGCTTCAACTACCGTACCATTAACCGTTGTACCAATAGTCTCAGGATCTACGTGTGAACGCCCCATGAAGTGGTTCAATGTACCAAAGTTCTGACGACCAGTGGTTTGGATTACACCACGACCCCACCAGCCACAGCCTTCAACGGTACCGTTCGTATCACTACCATCCCATATGAACTTACCTGCTTTCTGGCCTTCATAAACTTTACACTCATCACGCTCCCAAGCTTGTTTAGAGCTGTCTACGCTTGTTGGAACTTCCATACAGTGGCCGTCGTTTGTCCAACGACCAACGTTACCGTTAACTAGTAATCCTTTCTCAACTAGAACAGAGTCTGGTGCGGCAAACACCGGAGCTGGAGCTCCATACCATTTCGCATTGGTTAACGCTGTTACTTCCATTTTTGGATCGCGAGGACAAGAGTACGGATGATCAATACCTGTATTAGGGTCCATACCATAATCCGCATATTTTTGATCTAATTGACCACAGCTTGCTGTCATTGGGTAATTAACCGGAGCACCAAAACGCACTTCGGACCAATTGTTCTCATCACAAGCGTTGTAGCGAATTGTTTCTTGCATACTCTGCGCTAAGAAAGCTGCAATGGCGACTTTTGCGTAAACTGAATTCGTAGCATCATCTGCCGTGTCATCTAATAACCAGAAGGTATTTCCAGCTACACCCACGTTATGCATCGAGTTTAGACCTGCTAAGAAATCGGCCCACTTGTATACCGTAGATGGAGCCCATTGAGCTTGAGCGACTTCATACAGGAACGCTTGGTTGTTCATTGCATTTTCCGCACTTGCTAGCTCAGAGTTCAGTGATGCGATACGAGTCAAAGGACCGTTTTGCACACTTTCACCCACGTAGTACAAAGGCACTGTTTCTGTCTGGTAACGAGCGATTTTCGCATTTAGATCTACGCTATCTGTATCAAACAAGATAGCGAAGACATTACTGTGTGCCGCTTTACGAATATTACGGTCACCTGACGTGTTACCTAGGAAATAAGTCGCAGCTTGAGCCGTTGGAATAGAATCAAGTAACGCAGGTGTCTTGATGTGGTCAGAAACCTGTTTAACGTACTCTAACGCGTAATGCCACTGCTCATTGGTCAATGCTGCAGTCGTTGCTGATTTAGTAAACGCTACAAAATCGGCTTTGTTAAGTGAATCTGCCTTGTACAGCTCAAACGTTGACAACAAGTCTGCAGATGCACCAGAAGCTGCATTCCAAACTGCGCGCTTGCCTGAATGGGTGTTGTAAGCAAAGTCACCAATGCTTAATGTCCAACCAAACGTCGCTTGTGGAGCAAAAGTAGAAACGACAAGGTTGTGTGCTTGCGCCCAACCTTGAACATCATCAGTCAGAGCATTGATTGCATTTACATCAAGTTGGCTATGCGTACCCGTTGCATCGACTGCTGCTGTTAGAGCTTGTTTAACGGCAACCGCACCTAGCGCAGCGCCTTTATCAGCCGTTGCTACATCAAGTACATCACTGCTTAAAATAATAGACGTTGAACCCGCCGCGTCAGCCGCTTGAATCAAAGCAACAAACGCGTCAGTCAATTTCGCTACATCAGCAAGATCCTGACTGTTCGCAACACTCACATTTAAGGTTGATGGGGTATCGAAAGTCGTTGGCCCTGCAACCACAAAGTTACTTGGCCAACCTGCTACTTCAAGTCGCACTGGATCAAGAGGATTTGGTAATGAAAGGGCTGTCGTACCACCACCGCCATTAGAAGAGGTATCACAATCTAGATGATGTCCCCAACTGCTGTCACTACCAGGGATTGCAGATGTCCACCAGTTTGCTTTATAGGCAACATTTTCATTGACCATAATGTCGCCACCTGTGGCGTGGTCACCTTGCGTCCAGTTAGGATACACATTGAATTCCGCACACACGCCAACGCCTGGCGTAGGATCTGGTGTTGGATCTGGGTCCGGAATTGGGTCTGGAGTAGGATCAGGCGTTGGATCTGGATCCGGCGTTGGGTCTGGGTCTGGCGTTGGCTCTGTACCGCTTACCTGTTTCCAAGGAGAGTCCCACTCATTCGCATAGGTGTCTGTTGGACTTTGCCCCACATTAACCCACCATTTGGCTTCATAGGTATTTCCATCAATGGTTACTTGCGTACCACCAGCATATGATTTTGTTGCATCGTAAGGTTCAGCTGCAAACAAGTTGCCACTTAAAACAATACAAGCTAACGTGGCCGCCACCTTGTTCATCCTAAACATATCAGTTCCTTTCAGTTATTGATTTTCTATTTAGATTTCACGTTTTGTTTGATCATCCACTTATTGCGCGGATAAATAATCATCAAAAATCAAGTTAGCAACTCTTGGCTAATTTATCTGTCAGATAATAAAAAATCATACTGTTATGCGGTTAACATCACGAGAATCTATGATTCACCATACAACTTACTTATTTGGGAAAAACAACACATTTACAACATGAATGAGCATGGCAAAAATATAAGACATGCTGCTAGATAATTAATGTAACGAGTATATATAGGTGGTTGTTTTAAGAGAGGGTTATAAGTGTCTAACGCAGTAAATAGGTTCATCGTATTTTCATCCTGCACGCTATATTAGATATATATCGACAAAATTCACTCTAAATCGAAAAAACTGTTGACCTTACCCTTAGGGTAGCCTTTAAAGTTCTACTCTGTAAACAAAGGTATGCAATGACTCATTCACTCAAAAACACAATGATTATGATGTTCAGTATCATATTGATGCTGATCTCTAGCTATGTGTCGAGTTCACCAGTGAAGGCGGTGAATAGTGTCTCTTTTGAAAATGTTACAGCAACAGACGGGCCTCACAGCCACCACTCTCAATTCATGCAAATGACCGAAGTGTCAGAACCAAAACGTACCCGCTCACAACATACTGACTGCATGTTGATGAATGAAGGTAGTGTTCCTCATTCAATGGTAAATAGTTCTCAACCTAATTCGAGCAACTCGGTACATTGCGGAGAAACCGATAGTGGTATGCACACTTGCTGTACGACCGTATGCTCTAATGCCTCCTACCCTATTCATGGTGCGCAACTCTTGAATGCGATTACACCATCATTAGCTCCACACCAATCGATCAAGATTGGTGATACAGTTACACGTCTTCAATCTATCTTACGACCGCCAACCGTTTAATTCCCAATTATCAATATCACTTCCCAAGCATGACTTTAATTAAATAAAGCCGCTGGGATAAGTCTATGCGTTTTCTAACGCCCTCAATGGATTATGATTGTGAACAATGAATTAAACGGCTTTGGTTTTGCGAAACCGATAAGCCTTTGTATCGCCGTATCAATCGCCGCGATACCTGCCGTCTCTTATGCAAAAGAAATGAAAGCTTCTACGAGCATCGCGGCGTCAACAAACCAGCTCAATGCACTGATTGAATCTGCGTTAAGCCAAGATGCTAGTCGAGCGCAATACACGGCTCAGTCACTGGCTATGACTGAATCGGGCGCCGCAAGCGCGACATTAATGGATCCAAAACTCAAGGTTGGATTCGGCGGGTTGCCTATCGACTCTTTTAAGTTTGACGAAGATCCAATGACCAATATATCGGTAGGCTTGATGCAGCAGTTCGAACGCGGCTCAACATTAGAGTTGAAACAACGCAAGGCGAATCAACAAGCAAGCGGATTGTCATTGCAAGCTTCTCTAAGAGAACGAGAAGTCGCCAGTCAAATGACGCAGCTTTGGTTGGAGCTTGGTTACCTGCAATACGCTAAGTCGATCATCGTTGAAAACCAGCGTCTAATGACTGAAATGGAGCAATTCGTGACAACCAATTACTCAATTGGTAAAAGCGAAGCTCAGGACCTGATCAATACTCAATTGCAGGTGAACAAGCTTGAAGAAAAGCTGCAACTCAACCATCAGATGCAAAGTCGTATCGTCACTCAGTTCTCTGAATGGCTTGGATCTAATTGGCTAGATAACAATCGTACTCTTTCAGCAAGCTACGCCCTAAATTGGCCCGCGCTAAACACGATTTTGTCATCACACGCAGGCACAGCTCAATACTATGACCAGCTTAACCAACATCCAATGGCACAAATGGCTGACTCCAACATTTCTGTTAATCAAATCCAAGTAGAAGTGGCAGAGCAAGCATACACACCGCAATTTGGGGTTGAGGTCATGTACGCCTACCGCCAAGCCAACAACATGATGGGTGAACCTGCATCTGACCTTGTGAGTGCTTACCTGACCATGGATATTCCTCTCTTCACGGGGAATCGCCAAGACAAAAACCTTTCCGCCGCGCAGCATCAGGTGGGCGCTGCAAAATATCAAAAAGATACTTTGCTCGCGCAAATGAACGCTCAAGTTAATGCGTTGATGAATGATCGCGTGAACCTGCAAGAACGCATCGAGCGTTATCAAGAGCGTTTGCTTCCTCAAGCGACGGCACGAACCCAAGCCGTCGAACGAGGCTACCAGAACAGTACCGCACAATTTGGTGATGTGATTACCGCATCAAATGATGAGCTTGCACTGCAGCTTGAAGTCGCTCGTTTAACGACTGACCTAAACATTACCAATAGCAAGTTAGCAGCGTTACTTAGCGGCTTCGAATACACAAGCCCTGAAACAACCCTAGTCCACAGCAAGTAAGAATAAGGATTTAATATGAGTACATTTAAAGTTGCGACGCTTGCGTTATTGGTGGGCGGTGCTGTTGGCTACGGCGCTAACTTTTATTTATCAGGTTCTGGACATACGATGCCAAACGCCTCATCAGGAGCGGCAACAAGTTCAGATGAGCCGTTGTATTGGGTGGCTCCAATGGACCCAAATTACCAACGAGACAAACCTGGGAAATCTCCAATGGGTATGGATCTGATTCCAGTTTATGCCCGTGACCTAAACGGTGACAACGATAAACCAGGAACAGTCAAAATTGCCCCTGCTGTAGAAAACAACCTTGGTGTAAAAACCGCTTTAGTGGCCAAAGAAGCGTTATCACCTCGTATTGAAACCGTTGGCTACATTGCCTTTGATGAAAGCCAATTATGGCAGACCAACGTCCGCGCTTCGGGTTGGGTTGAGAAGCTCAACATCAACGCAGTTGGTGAGAAGGTATCCCAAGGTGAAGTTCTGTTTTCGCTCTACTCTCCTGAGCTAGTCAAAGCTCAAGAAGAACTACTCAGCGCCTATAAAACTCAGCGTAAAGGCATGATTAAAGGCGCAACAGACAGATTGATTACCCTTGGCGTAGACCGAGTGCAAATACGCGCAATTACACGTCGAGGCAAAGCGTCTCAAACTATCGAAATCAAAGCTCCGGCAGATGGAATTATTGCTAGTTTAAACATTCGTGAAGGCGGTTACTTATCACCTGCGCAAGCCGTAATCAGTGCTGGCCCTCTTGACGAAGTCTGGGTAGATGCCGAAGTCTTTGAGCGCCAGTCTCATTGGATTAGCAAAGGTAGCCAAGCATCAATGACCTTAGACGCCATTCCGGGTGGAAACTGGACAGGTGAAGTTGATTACGTCTACCCAATTTTAGACCCTAAAACTCGCACCTTAAGAGTCCGTTTAAAGTTCCCTAACCCTAACGGCGAACTGAAACCTAATATGTTTGCTAACGTTGCACTGCTCCCTGTTAGTAACGAACAAGTACTGACAATTCCGCGCTCATCGGTTATCCGTTCAGGCGGAATGACTCGAGTTGTGCTCGCAGAAGGTGACGGTAAATATCGCTCAGCACGCATCGAGGTTGGCCGCGAAGCCGGAGAGAAGATTGAAGTGCTAGATGGCCTGCAAATTGGCGACAAAATAGTCACCGCAGCACACTTCATGCTCGACTCAGAATCAAGCCAATCGGCGGATCTATCACGTATCAATGGTATCGAGCCACCAAAAGAAACCGCATGGGCTAAAGGTGAAATCACCGATGTGATGCAAGGTCACCGCATGCTGACCATCAACCACCAACCGGTACCTGAATGGGATTGGCCGGGAATGGTGATGAACTTTACTGTTGCAGAGGAAGTGGATTTCACCCCATTTGCTCAAGGGCAAGCGATTGAATTTGAGATGCAGAAAACACCACAGGGCCAATACGAGATCGTTGATTACAAAATCAGTGATGCCGCTGTCGTTGCCGAAGTTTGGGCAACGGGTGACATCTCTATGTTGATGGCCGACTTTGGCATGATCACGTTAAACCACTTACCGGTAACCGAGTGGGATTGGGATTCAGGTGAGCTCAATTTCTCTGTTGGCGAAGAAATCAACTTATCAGGCTTTGAAGAAGGGCAAAAAGTTCGGTTTCTAATCGAGAAACAAGGTTCTGAGTACATCCTGAAGCAACTTGAGTTAGACGAGGGCCGAGTATGATTAATGCGATTATTCGCTGGTCGATCAACAATCGATTCTTAGTCCTTGTTGCGACCATTGCGCTGGTATTCGGTGGTTTATACAGCATTAAGAACACGCCGGTTGATGCGATTCCTGATCTCTCTGACGTACAGGTGATCATCAAGACTAGCTACCCAGGTCAAGCGCCACAGGTGGTTGAAGACCAAGTCACTTACCCACTGACCACTGCTATGCTCGCGGTACCTGGAGCAGAAACCGTCCGTGGCTATTCGTTCTTTGGCGACTCTTACGTCTACATCATCTTTAATGATGATACCGACATGTATTGGGCTCGTTCACGTGTACTGGAGTACTTAAGTCAAGTTGCGCCTAATTTGCCACCAAGTGCCAAGCCGACACTCGGCCCAGACGCCACTGGTGTGGGCTGGGTATACAGCTATGTGCTTCAAGACAAAACTGGTCAGCACAACTTAGCTGAACTTCGTAGTCTACAAGACTGGTTCTTAAAGTATGAGCTGCAAACCGTTGATGGCGTTTCAGAAGTCGCCACTGTTGGCGGTATGGTTAAGCAATACCAAGTTCAGATTGATCCAGCTAAGCTGCGCGCTTATGACCTAACGCTACAACAGGTCAACATGGCGATCCAAAACGGTAACCAAGAAAGTGGCGCATCGGTTGTTGAAGTGGCTGAAGCGGAACATATGGTCCGTACCACAGGTTATCTATCTGGTATTGAAGATATCAAAGCCCTGCCACTGAAAGTGACCGAACAAGGGACACCATTACTGCTTGGTGATATTGCTGATATAAACCTTGGCCCGCAAATGCGTCGTGGCATTTCAGAGCTTAATGGTGAAGGCGAAGCTGTTGGTGGTGTCATTGTGATGCGCTTTGGCGAAAACGCCAGTGAGGTTATTGCCAAAGTTAAAGACAAGCTCAGCGAACTACAAAACAGCTTGCCAGAAGGTGTAGAAATTGTCGCGACTTACGACCGTTCAACACTTATTGATTCAGCCGTAGAGAACCTATGGAAGAAGCTGACAGAAGAGTTCATCGTGGTTGCCATCGTCTGTGCACTGTTCTTATTCCATATTCGTTCATCACTGGTGATCGCGCTAAGTCTGCCAGTCGGTATTCTCTCTGCATTTATTGTGATGCATTGGCAAGGTATCAACGCCAACATCATGTCCCTTGGTGGTATTGCGATTGCCATCGGTGCCATGGTTGATGGCGCGATCGTAATGATTGAGAACGTGCATAAACATATTGAACGAACTCCTCTCAACGATAAAAACCGTTGGCAGGTGATCGGTAATGCAGCGCAAGAAGTGGGCGCACCGCTCTTCTTCTCACTGCTGATTATTACATTGAGTTTCGTTCCAGTATTCGCCTTAGAGGGTCAAGAAGGTAAGATGTTCTCTCCTCTCGCCTTCACTAAAACCTATGCGATGGCGGCGTCTGCCGGTCTAGCTATCACGCTTGTACCGGTGCTGATGGGTTACTTCATTCGCGGTAACGTGTTGCCGGAGAACAAAAACCCGATCAACAAAGGCTTGGTGTCACTGTATAAGCCTTTATTGAATCTAAGTCTGAAATATCCGAAAAGTATTATTTCGATTGCTCTAGTGTTAATGGCTTCGGCTTACTACCCAACCACAAAAATGGGTAGCGAGTTCATTCCGCCGCTAGACGAAGGCGACCTAATGTACATGCCGACCACATATCCGGGCATTTCGATTGGTAAAGCGCGTGAAGTTCTACAGCAAACCAATAAGTTGATCATGACCGTACCTGAAGTGGAAACCGCTTGGGGTAAAATTGGCCGCGCCGAGACAGCCACCGACCCTGCCCCCCTTACAATGATCGAAACTGTGATTCAGTTGAAACCACGTGACCAATGGCGTGACGGCGTCACAACAGAATCTCTGCGCAGAGAGTTTGATGAACTCGTCAAATTCCCGGGGCTAACCAACGCTTGGGTTATGCCAATCAAAACGCGTATCGACATGCTTGCTACCGGTATCAAAACGCCTATTGGTATCAAAATCGCTGGCCCTGACTTAAAAGTGATTGAGAAGATTGGTTCGGATCTTGAGCCTATTCTTAATGCGATTAACGGTACCGCTTCAGTCTACGCTGAGCGTGTTGCAGGCGGTCGTTATGTCACCATCGATATCAACCGCCGTGCAGCCGCGCGTTACGGGTTAAGCATCAAAGATGTTCAGCAAGTTGTCTCTACAGCCATAGGCGGAATGAACGTGGGTGAAACCATTGAAGGATTAGAACGCTACCCTATCAACGTACGTTACCCGCAAGACTACCGTGATTCTGTGGTCAAATTGCAGAACTTGCCCCTTGTCACACCAAATGGCGCGCGCATCTCACTCGCAGACGTAGCAGATATCCGCTACGAAGATGGTCCTCCGATGATCAAGACAGAGAACGCACGCCCGAATGGCTGGGTATTTGTCGATATTGATGGACGAGATCTAGGTTCATATGTTGAAGAAGCAAGACAGACTGTCGCTGAGCAGCTCGTCCTTCCTGCTGGCTATTCACTAGCTTGGTCAGGTCAATATGAATATATGGAGCGTGCTAAAGAGCGTTTAGGTGTCGTCGTGCCAATTACCATTGCCATCATCATGCTGCTGCTTTACTTCAGCTTCCGTCGCTTGGGCGAAGTAATGATCATCATGTTGACCCTGCCGTTAGCGATGGTCGGTGGCCTGTGGTTGATGCATTACCTTAACTACAATTTCTCTATCGCAGTGGGGGTTGGATTTATTGCCCTAGCAGGTGTCGCAGTGGAGATAGGTGTGATCATGCTGGTTTACCTCAACCAAGCCTGGCACTACACCAAACTTAAGGCAGAGGAAAGCAATCGAGCACTTGAGGGTCGTGATTTGACTGACTCGATTCGAGAAGGTGCAGGGCTTCGTGTACGCCCAGTGATGATGACGGTTCTTACCGTGATTATCGGCTTGATCCCTATTATGTACGGTCAAGGTACTGGCTCTGAAGTAATGCAGCGTATCGCCGCACCAATGATTGGCGGTATGGCTTCAGCACTGATGCTTACCCTACTCGTACTGCCTGCAATTTTTAAATTGTGGAAACAACGTGAACTTAAGGCTCACCAAAACACAACACACGACTAACTCAACACATTGGGGAATGCATTTCCCCAATCATAATTAATTCGCCGACTAGGTAAGGAACAACAATGAAAAAAACACTACTTGCAATCATGCTTTCTCTGACGACAACTGCAGTCTACGCAAACTCTGATCATTCAAACATGGATCACGGAAAAATGAACCATGGCAATATGGACCACGGACAGATGAATCATGGTTCTATGGATCACAGCAAGATGTCAAACAACAAGATGGACCACTCTATGATGAATATGGAAGGTATGTCTGATGTTGGTACGCCTGCTAAAGGGGCAAAACCAGACAAAGTGGTTCACGTAATCTTAGATGACGACATGACCATCAAGTTTAAGAAAGAGGTAAAGATTGAGCCAAACGATGTTGTCCAATTCGTTGTGATGAACAAAGGTAAGATTGACCACGAGTTCACCATTGGTTCAGCGAAAGAGCAACTAGAACATCGTGAAATGATGAAGACGATGAGCCACCACGCCCACGACTCTGGCAACGCAGTGACCGTCAAACCAGGCAAAGCAAAGCAGCTTCTGTGGCATTTCCACGGTGACAACAATGTCGAATTTGCTTGTAACATCCCTGGTCACGCAGAAGCAGGCATGGTCAAAAAGACTACTCTTTAATATCAATGAGGCAGCGAAAGCTGCCTCTTTTTCACTTTATTTGCGCAAGCTTTAGGTACGAGTGCAGCTCACCATTTTTCAGTTCAACTGCGGAGTGAATATTGATTTGGGCATTACCAATCACGGCTAAATTATACTTGTTGGAACCTTTGTGGATTTCAACCAGCAATACGCCATCATCCAGCTTCCATTGCCCCGTAGTTTCAAAACGGTCAAAAAGACGAAACTCTTCCAGCATCCCATTACTATGAAAAATTAACTCAGTTATGTAGCCGCCCGTGCAGGTTTTTATCCAGTGAGTGTTCTCTACATCTTCAATCTCAATATTACGCTTGCTGTCTAACCAACGCTGATACTCTGGTAAATTCACCAAACCTGAAGGTATATGTGGTATATCCACCAGCTCCTTGGTTTGGCACTCTCTCAAGTACAGCTGCTGTAACAACACGCTTTTGTCCATTGATTCGCTCCCTCTCTTCTAGTCTTGCTCTTATTCTCTATCAATTCCTTACATGAAGATCTTACATCCAGAAAAGAAAAAGGCCATACAGGGCCTTTTTAATAATATAGTTTGTACTTAGCGTAAGTAGCGTTAGGCGACTTCCTTCCTAAGTTTTTCAAAGAAGAGTGGGTATTTACTGCGAATAAAGCGTTGCTCATCGACCATAATTTTAAATGATGGGCCCTTTTTTAACTTAATAATAATTTCATCATTATCAAAGCGAAGTATAGCGCCCTCAATCTTTACAACGTTATCTTCATTGAGGTTAAGCACACCTTTTACCGACAGACCTTTATACATATTAGTGAAGTTATTAGAGACCATTCTAATGCCGCCTTCAGACACCTCAGTAACCTGAAACATCTCATCACCGAATCGAACAAAAGGCCTAGCTCGCTTAGGATACTTTAATCGGTAGTAGCGGCGTTTTTGTACAACGTCATTCATAGACTTAATCCCATTTCACACTGCATACTTGAAGCAGGTCATTCCTTTAGTATAGCTCTATCGTCTATAACATGGCGAACGAGCAATCAATTTACTGAATATATTACCTAAGTTATCGGAAAATTGTCGAAATTCTTCACTGTTATGTTAGGTTGAAGATCACGTAATACAGTCGCTAGCTTACTGAAAGATAAGATATACATACAGGTTCAACCAAGGAGCCCCCCCATGAATTTATGGCGTTATCTCATCTGTTTTATCCCTTTTCTCCCGTCATTAGCTTATGCAGAAATCACTCATTACGTTCGTTATCAGCACTTAGGCAAAGTCAGCTATGGCAAGTTGGTTGAAGATAAAATCTATCCACTCCAAGGCGATTTGTTCTCTTCCACGGCGATTTCACCTCATACAATTAATCTCAACGCGGTTACCTCATTGGTTCCGACCAAGCCAGAGAAGGTATTCGCCGTTGGGATGAATTACACCAACCATTTAGCCTCTCCTGCTAATCAACCGCCACCGATATTTTCTAAGCTACCCTCTTCATTAACTCTTTCAGGAGCGCCAATTAATGTCCCGCAAGGTGCTACTAATGTTCATTTTGAAGTTGAGCTTGTAATCGTGATTGGTAAGACGGTTAAGAACGCTTCTGAGCAAGAGGCCAAACAAGCGATATTCGGCGTCCCTGTCGGCAATGACATTACCGAACGAAACTGGCAAAGCAGCGACTTACAGTGGATTCGAGCTAAGGGCTCAGATCGATTCGGCCCTATCGGCAACAGTATTGCCGTGGGTGTGGATTACAACAATGTAGAACTCACCACTCGTCTAAACGGCCAAGCGGTACAGCAAGAAAACACTCGAAATATGATTCATAGCCCTGCCAAAGTAGTCAGCTACCTAAGCAAGCACTTTACCTTAAAGCCCGGCGACTTGATTTATATGGGCACACCGGGACAAACCAAAGCGATGAAAGATGGTGATGTAGTGGAAGTGTCGATTGAGGGGGTTGGGACTGTGGAGAATTTGGTTAGGTTTTGATGGTTCAGAGAGAGGAAGCTACCGAAAACAGCTTCCTCTTTTGGTAATACTAACCTGCATCTACGCAACAAGCTTTTGCAGAGTAGTTAAGTTCCCTCCTGCAGCATAATGCGCTTCTGCCGTAGCTTTTTGCTTACGTAATTCTTCGCTTGGTTTAGCCCATTCTTCTTTGGGTATTGCTTTAGACCACTCATCGACTTCTTTAGGGAATTTAGCCATCGATATTTTGCTGTCCCATTCTGAAACCAAGTAAGGTAACTTCCACAGACATAAAATATTAAACATGTAGTAGCCAAACATATTAAAGTATGAGGCAGTAGGGTCTGACATACTCATAGCAAAAACAGGTTTAGACCCATTTTTAAACTTCTGCTTGATCTGCAAACGACGTTCATCAAATGATTGTCGATTTTCATCTTTAGCTTTTTGGGCCCAATATTCAGACTCTTCTTCCATATAGCAGCGAATAATTTCCCACGCGCGTTGCCCTTCTTCCATAATCCCTACAGGCCTTTTAAACATCCAATAGTCTTTACCTGTCGAGTCGGGGAAAGCCATACCAAAAGTGACGTTAGATACAATAGCACTACCAGTAAAACCTTTATGCATTGATACCCATGAGACTGTTTCCTCCCAAGGTACAATTGTTGGCGTGTTACTTCCTTCTTCGAAGTAACAGACTTCTCTACGCTGTCGATTAAATCGGATCGGCTTATGACGTGCTTTTTTTAAAGAAGAATTGATTACCGCACTCCAACCAAAAATTGAAGGTAAAATGATAGCTAGAATCAAAGCCCACCAATCCTCTCTGATTGATACGGATAGTGCTTGAAAAAATCCTTGATATGCGCCTTTCATTGCATGCGCACTTAGCATCATAACAGACAATACTACGAACGCAGCAAGCACGACCCAAAAAATTACTAATTGAGCTTGAAATGCTTTTCCTTGGTTTGACTGGCCTACATCCATATACGTATCGTTAATTTCCACAATTTGGTTTGATTCACCTAAGCCACGAGGGCTAACTCTGGATGAAGGCAATGGTTTAGGAGAAAAGAATAGAGCTTCACCAAGAGGGAACTTACGCACCTCACCTACAAGAGGACGCTGGTCGTTTAAGTTAAAATCCTGTTCTACGCTTTGTTCTTTAGCCACACTATGCACCTTGTAGTTTCAGCTGATTTGTCGTTAGCGGTAATAAGTTATCGTGTACAATGGTTCTTACTTTTAGCATACCAACTTCACTCAAAAGCCCAAGCCGGTTCAAACTTGTAGTTTGGTAACGCACGACCGTTTTTTCTGATGAATCCGGTGTTGGAAGATAATGTAATTCTACGCCGATACCATGTTGAGCATTCGCTTCGCGTGGGAAAATTGGAAGTCCGATCTCAAGTGGCTCATTTGGTGTGCTCAAACAGACCCATTGCTGCCCAGCGGCTTCAGTCCAAGGCTTCCAGTTATTTCTTTGCTGATCAACAAGCCAATAAACTGCAATTTCAATTCCAGCATCATCAAGTTCATTGATAGTAATGCCTGGCATTTTCAATGAAAGAGCATTACCTTTTGGAAGCTGTTTAATTGACATAGTTGGTTTAGAACTTATTTTAGCCAGTTGCTCGTTACTTACTTGAAGAGAATTATTTTTTGGGGTATCCCCCCAAAGGCTATCTCTAAACCATTGCATATAGTCAGACAAGCTAAAGTAATTATATCCGGCCGTAACTCCAAGTTGAATTGCAGACACGAACAAGCCTATCATATTAACTCTGACACCAATCGAAAGAAGGCGGTTACTACTGTTTGCCCAGATAGCAGCTCTTGCAGCACTTTCTGTACGCATTGTAGCCCATCCTACTTGAGCGCTTTGGTATAGCCCGTAACCATTCACAATCGTCATACTAGATTCAGCAAGAAAGTCTGTACTATGTTTTAGTATTGACGCTGTTTCTCCTTTTGATAGCGCACCCACTAATTGACTGCCTGATTGATATGTTTTCATTGTTGATGACATCATTCCAAACAGATATGCACTACCACCTAGAGCAGCAGTCCAACGCCCCAAGTTAGCTCCGTAGGCTAGCTTTGAACTACTATGGCTGACACTGTTGAGCGCCGCTTTATCATAATTAGATCTCAAGCTTTGAGCAAAACCGAAAGTTGCACTTAATGCTGAAGTTATGTCTTTCATTAGAGAGATACTAGTCACGTTATTGCTAGATTCATTAGATAAGTCTGAGTAAGTACTAATAGCATTATATACTGCCAAAAAAGTGATAACGGCAGATAACCCATCCCAACCACTATGACTATTCCAAGCTCTAACTTTACTAACCGAGCGATAATCTGAAGCCATCAATTTTACATCAAGTTTTTGAGCTTCACTAAGTCCCTTTATGTAAAAGCCAGCTTTTTCTGGACCGTCACCTAATGGGGAGATAGAGCTATGAATCTTAGTTTCAAGCTTAGATAGTTCAAGTTGATTAGCTTTGTGACTTTCTTTAAGTTCATGTAAGTCTGGTTGACCAGTGTGCCCTTTCTTCCGGTGATCAGCCCATACTCGACGCATTGTATTTTTTAACGACGTATTTTCGTTGCGAATTTTAGACGCTTGTTTGGTAAGAAAATTAAACTTATGAAGCTCTTCTTCACTTGCAAAACCAAGAGTGATATCACTGTTTCTATAGGCTTTCAATACTCCTAGCCAAGCAGCGCCAGTATAGCTGCGTAACACTTCGTGAGGATTGAACTCCTGCACGTAACTTATTTTCTGAAAGAACGTGTCAATTGTATTTGTGAGACCAATGGTATTAGCAGGGATGAACGTTGAGTCAATAAGTTGAGAATAGCTACCCAATGTACCGTTCGTTTGGATTGATTCATGAGACCCGAGCTGCTCATTTATGATGTTATTAAGACTTACTCCAATAGCATTAATTTCCGCGAGATCTTTTTGATACTTCGCAATAAGCTTCGCTTCATTGATTTTCTTACTAATAGCTTCTGTCAATTTGTCGTATTCATCAACTGACTTCGTGAATAGAGCTCGATAAGTTGCGATCCAAGGCATTTCCTCTAATTTTTCAGCCACTAATTGGCTAGCCGCATCGTTCCAGCATATATCTTGAATACAGCTGTATTCAGCCGCTAACAGCTCCTCCAACTGTGAGTCTGTGGTCGAATCAAAGTACCAAGCAGCGGAGTAAAAGCGGGAAAATAACTCTATCCGGTCTTGAGAAATTGCATTAAGCCGCTCATCCCAATAAGCCAGTTTTTCTCTTTCTTGCTCAAGGAAATCCTCCATTGCAGCCTGATTTATTACATCTTTAATTCCTTGTTTTCCATTTGAACCATTCCAGATCTTCCATACAGGAACTCCGTATAGGTCATTGGCAAATTGCTCTTGGATGTCATGGATAAGATCTTTGTATTTCTCCATTTTTTCAGAGCCAAGAGCCTGCTCCATAAGCCGATATTTCTCTCCAACAGAGGGACGGCTAAAATCGTGGTATTTGTCGTCGTACTCTTGTATCCAAGCGACTACGCTTTCTTTTTGACTTGAATTCAGTTCGTTACTGAGCTTTTCATTCCCTAACATAGCTGCTAACGCATCAACTTTTTCCGGAGAAATCAGCAACTGGGTTTCGATATAACAGCCTTCGACATATTTTTGATACTGTTGCTCATCAGATTGCCAATCCTCTAAAGACTTAGCGACTAGCCCTTGGTAACTTGCCAAATCTCTTAAGACACCTATGTCATCATTAAGAACTAAGTAAAGGTGATCTTCTTGATATTCAGCGAGAACAGAACTATTGATAGCTGTGAAATCTGTTTCTTTAAATAGCGACTTATGTTCCCACTCATAAGGCTTGTACTCAACGTCATTATTGTGGGTACCTAGCTGCTCCGAACACTCTGCAATAACCTCCGATGCTTGTTTCGGTGTCAGCAGGTCATTTCCACCGTTAGTCGCATCAAAACTTGATAGGTTTACCTTTTGCATAAAACGCAATCTATCTTTATCTGAGCCTATCACTTGAGAACATTTTTTTGCTGTCCATTGAAGCTCAGAATAGGAGCAATAAATCACATCGCACCGTTCGAATACTAAGTTAGCGTCACCGACCGAATTCGTTCGTTCGTCACTATTTACTTCAGCATCTTGCCAAAGTAGTTTCGTGATTTTCCCATCCTCTACTCGATACTCGTGAAGAATCCACTGGCTATCAGTGTTTACCAAAACGTAGAGCCAACCATCACGGAGCAACCTAATGCCTAAAGGCTTCGAATGAGTCTCAAAAGGTAATTTTGTGTGTTCCTTTGCAGATAGTGTTTCGACTAAGCCATATCTAACCGGAACTAGTTGAATTTTACTTTTTTTAAGAGAGCAAGTACCCGCAGGGTCTTGAGCATCTTTTGTCTGACCCGTTTTAGCGTCATCATTTGGATTGCTCATACTTGTTTCTCCTGAGTAGTTTTTTGATTTGAGTAAACTAAGGCGAGCTCGGAAGCCGCTTCAATTCTTTGAGATGGCGTTTGCTGAGATGGCATTTCGATTAATTGATAAATGTCCGGGTAAACTTCTGGGTCTCGGAACTTATCCTCCCCCAAGAAACCTATAATATTCATATACATTAAGAGGTCACGTTCCGAAGTAAAACCTTTGTCATACGCTGTTAAAGCATGTTGGTTGACCCAAGATGTACTATCGGTTTGGTTGTCTAATAAGGCTGGAAACCACTTCAAAACATGCTGGGATAATTTCTCAATCGTCGTATCCCAAGAAACTCTCCCGAGCAATGCCCATTGTTCGTCAGAAACCTTTAGTTGCTCACGGTGAAACTCTAAATCTGGAGACTTTGCGCTCTTCCAACCTTTACGAGTCGGAATCCATACTTTCGATACTTCATTCCAGAACTGAGGTGTTTGGGTAGCATAAAAAACCCAAGCACATTCCGAGTTCGCCATCTTGATATAAATCTGACTCCCGTATGGCGACTCTGCAATAATCAGCTTTCTATAATTTTCGCAGATAACATCTAGAGCTTTGCTCGAGGAAATAAAATACCCAGCTAATGAATTATTAAGCTCAAAAAACCAATCCCGAACACTCTTTGAAGCTTGTACAATATAGGGAGAAACTTCGATAAGCTGATCATACGGTGCCTTCATATAGATAGGCTCTATATGAAGTGGGCCATCTAAGGCATAAAGTTTTGAAGCTAGTCCCTCAATTTGTGCCCCATCAACAACAAGGTATAGTTGCTCATCTTTCTCCAGCTCAAAGCTAAATCCCGCTTCTAAAAACGATTCGTTTAAATTATCCATTTTTACTTAGCTCTTCACAGACTTCACACACTGGATCCACCCCTTTTAAAGCCTCTACCTGTCGACTTTTCAATAGAGGGCTCATTGCATTTTGTGTTGACGTAATCTGTAATGGAGTTGCCTCCTCCGGCGTAGCCAACGCCTCCAACCCCATCGGCATTGCTGGGGCTAAGCCACCAAATCCGCTGCCGCTGCCTGCGCTTCCGCCAGAGTTCATATTGATTGCTGGACCCACGACATGAACGCCACCAGCATCAAGTTTCACAAAGCTTCCACCAGCTTTGATGGTGATTCCGCTACCTGCATCGAGAACAATCTTGTTGCCTGCTTTTAGGTGTACTTCAGAACCTGCATCGATTGCTGTTTTGCTTTTCACTTTTTGCTGAAGTGCTCCGCCAATGGTTACGGATTTATCGGCGACGATCTTTTCTCGCAACTCACCTTGAACCGTTGTGTGACGATTGTTTTTAGTCAATTCAAAGCTGTCGTTATCAACCTTTAAATAATCATCACGTTCAATTTTGGTCACATGATCATTTTTAATTTCTACATCCATGTCTTTTTGCGCATGGAGGTAAACACGTTCTTGGTCAACCTGATCTTCAAAACTCAGCTCATTAAAGCCTTGGCCTTGATAGGTCTCAGTTCTTATTGCTGTTTTGGTTTTGTTATCAGGTAAAGGATAAGGAGGTATATTGACTGCGTTGTAGGTTCTACCAGTAATGATCGGTTGATCAGGGTCGCGATTAAGAAAAGAGACGATCACTTCTTGGCCTACTCTTGGTATCGCTACGTTACCGAACTGCGACCCTGCCCACCCTTGAGAGACTCGAACCCAGCATGAACTGTGTTCATCAGCGTTTGAATAACGATCCCAATCAAAGTGGACTTTTACGCGGCCCTTATCATCACAGTAGATATCTTCCCCTTCAGGGCCCACTACCGTTGCTATCATTGGGCCATCAACGCTCGGTTTAGGCGATGGTTGCGCTTGCCAAACTGTGTCTGCGGGAATCACTTCAATATGATTGAAGTAACTGGTTTCTCCAGTATTCCCTTCTTCTTCCAGTGCTTGAGGCTGTGTACCAAAGTGATGGCTAGAGACGATGACCCACTCTCGGTTTACTGTAGCGTCGGGATGATCTTGTAGCTGAAACTTTTTACCTGACAATAGCGAAGCTTGGTTACTTTCGCCTAGCGCAATTCGCGTATTTCGACGCAGAAACTCTAATCGTGCCCTATTTATCTGCTGACCTAAAGCGTCGCTTTTAAACCTTCCTGGAAAGTCGAAATGTTCATAAACATCCGCTCGCTGAGCACCCAACTCTTTACCCTGCTGTTGCTGCGCAAAGTCATACGCTGGCTTTTTGAAACTGTAGTCTTGAAGCTCACTGTGGCTGACGCCGACTGTTGATTGAGTCGAGAAAGTTTTGATATAAGGCAGCTCAACGATTCCACCACTCAAATGAACATAAGGGACCGGTTGCTCTATCGCGATTAAACCATCGTTTGCATCCGTAAAGAGCAGTGTGTGTTTACTTTGCTCGTGGACAAAGCTATAACTCAACCCTTCTTCTGCGGCCAGTCTGTGTAAAAAATCCAGATCAGACTCTCGATACTGAGCGACAAATTCTCTCTGCACGTACTCATTCTTTAATACAAAGGCATAGTCAACGACCTCCATCTCTTGAAGTAAGATTGAGATAATTTCAGGGGTCGTTTTATGCTGGAAGAGTCGAGAGTTACGACGCAGAGATAGGCGCTCTAACGCTGGCACCATAGTTAACTGGTAAAACGTGTGATGATGCCCGGTATTACCCTTGCTAAATTGGCGCACGATACCATTGATTTGCTGGACAACCAGACCATCTCGCACTAGTTCAAAGTCGACAGAACGATCAATGATGTCGCTTGGTACCAGATCGGATTGCCTGCTAGCGAGCTTAAACTCGAATCGAAACCCGTTACACACCGCGCCATTACGGTCAGTGGAACTTGATATGCTATCACTGCCTGAATACTCGATAACGCGTAGAGTATCGTGTTCAAACCCATCGATATGAATATTCAAGTTGAGCGTTGGCATTATCAAAGTCCTTATGGTTACCTTTCAGGTAGACAACATTGTGAACAGCATACGAAGCAAACTTAATACCAACCAATTAAACCAATAAATACAGCAACTTAATTTAAACTTAATGTTCTTAAAGCGAAAAGCCGCCTCATACGAGCAAACTTTTACTTGCGAACGTCTCATTCTAAAGATTCTTACCGCCACCAAGTCGTACTGACTCCTGGTAAATGTCCAGTTTTCCGCCACTAAGCGAACGCTAATTTGCGCGAATCAATAGAGTTCAGCAATGACAAGATTGACTGGAATAAGCGGTTGGTATGCATGTTTTAAAACGCCATATATTCACTTTACTTTTAGAGCAAGTCGGCATAAATTCCCCTCAATTACTTAACCTTTGAGAGTCATTATGTCTGAGCAACGTTTAGGCAATGGGATGGCTGCCTTCTCCTTCCTTCTGTGGGGTCTACTTCCCCTCTATTATCAATTTTTGCCAAGTGCAGCTACCGATGAGCTATTGGCAGTAAGACTGATTGCTTCTGTACCATTTGGGGCCGTAATCGTGTTGCTGATCACCAAACGTTTACCGGATTTCAGTGTAATTTGGGCAGATAAACGCTCACTTATATACTCGACCATTGCGTCACTAATGATGTCTATATCTTGGTGTGCGTTCACTTGGGCTATGACCCATGATCGAGTAATTGACGCAAGTTTAGGTTTCTTTATCAGCCCTATCACTATGATGGCCCTTGGCGTATTTTTATTAAAAGAGTCGCTATCTTTTGGTAAAAAGGTCGCACTTGTACTCGCGTGTATTGGATTAAGCTACCAAATTTTTCACTATGGAGAAGTACCTTATACCGCACTAACAATGGCGATATTCTTCACTTTTTATGGTTGGTGTAAGAAGAAAGCTAACTATGACTGGAGTACAGGGCTATTTGTCGAGGCTCTTGTGTTGTTGCCATTGGCGCTCGGTTATATCTTGCTGAAAGAACTGACAGTGGGTACCGAGTCATTGCATTCAGGCGCAGTTACTTTTGCTTTATATATCGGTGCGGCTCCGGCGACACTATTGCCTTTAGTGTTCTACTCCATTGCGATTCGCCTCACGACCATGTCGACGATTGGACTGATGCAGTACATCGAACCGACTATCCAGTTTTTCTTGGCGATATACTTATTTGGAGAAGCGTTTGATGAAGTGAAGCTCGTCAGCTTTAGTTTCATCTGGGCGGGTTTGATATTTACTATATTAGACAGCTTAAGATACCGTTACACTGCCAAATATCGATAAGTTGTTATCCAAATAAACAAAGCCCCCGACAAATAGTCGGGGGCTTTTTTGTGATTAGAAGCTTACGCTCAAACTGCCCTGCCAAATCATTCCTACGGTAACAATCGCGACGATTCCTAGCATTCCAGCTCCAAATTTTTCTTTGCCTTCGAAAGGGTTAACCCCCTGCTCTTTCTTCGCTTGGATGTAGAAACACAGCCCTGGTAAGTAAAGCAGTGCTGAGAGGAGTAAGTAATTAAGGCCTGACGCATACAGCAGCCAAATTCCGTAAACCGTCGCTCCCGCACCAATCAGTAGTAAGCTACCTCGATTCTTCTCTTCAATTGCGATCTTGAGAACAAAAGCGCCAACAAGGAAATAAGGCACTAAGATCATTTCTGAGGCGATAATCAATAAAGTATCGTAAGTGCTCCCTGCAAACATGACAAAGATTAGCGAAATTTGAATCCACACGTTGGTCAAAGTTAACGGTTTAACTGGGCTGCCCACCTTGTTAAGCTCAGCGTACTTTTTCGGGAACATCTTCTCTTTCGCACATAGGTATGGCGCTTCTGATGCCAGTACCGTCCAGCTAAGAAACGCACCACAAACCGAGATCAACAATCCAACACTAATGATGTATTGTCCCCACGGGCCAAGGATGTGCGTCAGTACTTTCGCCATTGAAGGGTTCTGGTAACTCGCAAGTTCAACCGGTTTTACAACCCCCATCGATAACAGGGTAACAAACACGTAAATCGAGAGTGCAGTTAGCAGGCCAAGTATGGTTGCGCGTCCGATATCTTTACGGTTACGAGCTCGGCTAGAAACAACAACGGCTCCCTCAATACCGATAAACACCCATACCGTCACTAGCATGGTGCTTTTTACTTGTGACATAAGATCGTGACTTTCACCGAAGTGCAGACCTGTGAAATCTAACGTAAACGTATTCCAGCTAAAAGCGAACAGTGCAGCGATAATAAAAATAAGTAACGGAACCAACTTAGCGTAAGTGGTCACCATATTAATTAATGCAGCAGTTTGTACGCCACGTAACACCAGTGCATGCACCATCCAAAGCAAGCACGATGCTCCAACGATCGAAATCAGTGTGTTTCCCTGACCAAAGATGATGTTATCAGGTGTATCAAACAACATGCCTAAAGTACTAAACACAATAACCAGATAAGAAACGTTGGCTAACATTGCGCTGAGCCAATAGCCCCACGCAGAACAAAAACCAACGAAGTCGCCGAAGCCTTCTTTCGCGTAACCAAATACGCCGCTATCGACATGAGGGCGATGCATCGCGAGCTTTTGGAAGGAAAGAGCTAAAAAAATCATGCCAACCCCCGTGATCGTCCAACCAAGGATCACGGCGGCAGGGCTTGCCACTGAAGCCATATTTTGTGGCAAGCTAAATACACCAGCACCAATCATTGAACCAATGACGATCGCTGTTAAAGAACTCAAGCCGAGTTTGTTGTCCATTATTATTTCCGGAGTTACCGTTCAGGAAGGTGCAATATTACGCCTAAATGTGATTGATAGTTAGAGCCTGTGTGAGCTATATCGCGTACATCTAAAACGAATCTTCTATTTCATTGTCACCGATCAATTCATGCTACACATTCTAAGTCTTTTGGTCTTAAAAATTAATAGGAAACATTACGAAAACTCCACACAAATCCAAAACAACAGATACTTACACCAACAAACAAAAGACAATAAAAATATTAACCTACCTAAAATTAACGGCGTAATTACGATTTCAATAAAAAAATATGCAATATAGCTGAATAACTCGCATAAAACAGAACTTGGTCTAAACTTACTTTAGTGGCTGAGACGCGATAACAACCGCTCTGAGTATCCATTACTTCCTGTTTGTACGGTCGCTTTATGCGGCCATTTTTTTTGCCTATTACAAACGAGAAAGGCAACCCAATGGCTGCCTTCTTACTGTGTTTAATATTCTAGTGGTTAGCAGTGTCATCTCGCTGCCCAAACTCTGCTTGCTGGTAGATATCTGCAAGCGTTCTATCTTTCCTAGGCTTTGCACTCTTTGATCTTGATGCGTGCTGACTATCTTGGCTATGTATTGCCTTTTCGTGCGCCTTAGCTGATTGGATAAAAGCTGGATCGGCCAAAGCTTGTTGGCGTAGGCGGTTAACGCGTTCAATTGTTTCTGACAACATAGTACACCTCCAGTTACCTGTATCTATATCCAGTATAGTTAGGTATAAGTTTACGTCAAGCACTTTACTGTATATAAAACCAGTTACAATCCGTAACTCTCTGATAGGAATAACCTTACCCCATTATTAAGTATAGACATAAACATCTAAACCTATATGTTCAATAGGTAATTCTTATCAAAAAAGTGATAGGCAGCACCTATTACAGTTATCTATATCTCCCACTTCAGTCATTGTTAGCAAGCTTTTAAACTAGCCCTAAACCTTGACAGAATTGATAGAGATTATGAAAGCGATAGTTGTGGAAGGCGGTGCCATGAGAGGCATATTTGCTGCGGGTGTATTGGACAGCTTTATTGAGAGTGATTATTTTCCTTTCGACTTTGCGATTGGCGTTTCTGCCGGTACCTCAAATCTTGTCGGCTACCTAGCAAAGCAGCAAAAACGAAGCTATAAGGTGATAACCAACCTAGCGACCCATCGCCGCTTCTTTGATCCTAAACGGTTTCTAAAAGGAGGAAGCCTTGTTGATGTACAGTGGTTGGTCTCGCAATCGGAGCATAGCTATCCGCTAGACCGAAATAAACTGTTTTCCACTACCCCATTATGGGCAGCTGCAACCAACATCGAAACAGGTAAGGCTGACTATTATAACGTCACCTCAGAAAATATAGAGCAGGTACTGGAAGCGACTGCAGCGCTGCCAATCGCCTATAAGCAAACGCCGTGCTTTTCTGGAGGCTGCTATGCTGACGGCGGGGTTGCTGACTCAATTCCTGTTATTGAAGCGTATCGACGTGGAGCAACAGAAATAACAGTGGTGCTCTCTCATCCACTCAGTTACGAGATGCCTCAGAGTAAGAGTTCTTGGCTGATAAAAAGGCTATTAAAGAAACACCCGATGATCGGTCAAGCAATGCAAGAAAGAGCAAGACGCTACAATCAATCATTGGATTTTATTCGTAACCCACCTAAAGGCGTCATTATTCGTGTTATTGCTCCACCTGAGTCATTCTCAGTTAAGCGGCTCACCATGAAAAAAGAGGTATTGATTGAAGGCTATCAAATGGGGGTTGAAGAGGGAGAAAAACACCTCTCAAGTCGGAAAGGTGTTTTTGGATTAACCGATGAAAATTGTCACTTCTGCTTATAAGCGTCAGTGAGCAATATCTAGCTGATTATCTTTCACGCCATTAACGCGAAACCAACCAGCAATACTGTAGCGTTCCGCGTTAGTTGGTAATACCTCGTGAGGAAATTGCTCAGAGAAGAACACAAATAAACGACCCGATCTTGGTGGAATGGTCGCAATCTGATTATCGTCAAGATCGTAGACGACTAGCTCGCCTGCATCTTCTTCCGACCAAGACTCATTCATATAAAATACGGTTGTCAGACGACGGTTTTCATTACCTTTAAAGCAATCTAAATGCTTCTGGTAAAAGTCCCCTTTTTCATACTTTGCAAAGTGCGCTTCGTATTCAAACAAACCTAGGAAAAAGTGGCGGTTCGCTTCAAGTCGAATCTGTTCCATCTTATCTAAGAATGACCCAACTGCTTGGCCCATATTGCGACGAAGCCACTGAATTTTGTCACTTCGGATTGCACTTTCACGCATAACTTCGTCGTTACGCCCAATACGTGCTTTTTTCCAATCTTCCGGAATAGAGTCTCTTAGTTGTGATACTTCATCTTCTGATAAGAAGTCGTCCCAAACGTAGTAACCCTGTGTAAAAAGAGCATCGATAAGTTGGTTCATGAATGGCTATTGTCCAGTGATTAAATCAAGGACGCCTTATACACAAACGCAGCCACCAGCCACAAATCAAGCTAATTACCTTTACGACAAATTTTATTGTTCAGACTCTACAAGCACGACAAGTTGAGCTCTACAGGCGTTCCTAACCAATAAGCGAAGTCGGTGTGATCTTTGAGGTCATCATCCGTCAATGCGTGAACTAAAACAGAAAATGACTGACGATGTTTTTCTAGCCAAACAATGAACGACTCGAAATCTGATGAGATAAACGTAATAGAAAAGCTCCACATTAAGTGCGGGCCGACCAATTTCTCGTTAAAGTTACCGACAGGCAGAGAGAATTGCTCGATCACTTGCTGGCGTAACTGTTTCGCTACCCCACTTGTCGCTTGGTCGAAATAGATGTGAGCGTGATAGTTTTCATGAATATTTTTTGGAAACGTCATAATATCAGTTTGATTATTATCGATATTTCTATATTATCAATTTTGGCTCTTCTCTACCGCTTTACTTACAATCATTACACTTCGGCTACACGACGATACCTTGCTCAACCGCGTATTTAGCTAACTCGGCAGTACTATGCAGATCTAGCTTGTGCTTAATGTTCTGACGATGGGTTTCAACGGTGCGGTAGCTGATATCTAGCAGTGACGCAATCTTCTTACTGCTATTGCCCTCAGCAACCAGTTTTAACACGGCTTCTTCTCGACGGCTCAATGGATTGGGCTTTTGAATATTTGGAATCACTTCCTGAGAAAACAGTGTTTGTGTCGCGGACTCACAAAAGTAGGTCGAGCCAAGATAAACCGTTTTGATTGCCTGTACCATTCGTTGGGCACAGATCTCTTTCAGCATATAGCCTACCGCCCCTGCTTGCATGACCTTCATAATGTACTCACGATTATCGTGCATGGTAAGCATCAGCACTTTTGCATCAGGTATTGAGTCTCTGATGATACGCGTCGCATCGATACCATTCATCAGTGGCATACTGACGTCCATCAACACAACATCCGGAAGTAGTTCTTTGACGACCTCCACCGCTTCCACACCATTACTCGCAGAGCCAATGACTTCGATATCAGGTTCAGTTTGCAGGCGCGCGATAAATCCATCGAGTACAACTTGGTGATCATCAACGATCACCACTTTAATTGGCTTATCCATAAACTAATCCATCCAATTCCAGTAATACGGTTATCTCAGTGCCAAATCCGGGCTCGCTTTCAATTTCGAAATCGCCGCCGATAAACTCGACCCTTTCACGCATGTTCCTAAGACCAATGCCTTGTTTTCTCAATGTTGCGTTCACATCGAAACCGACGCCATCATCACGAATAATGAGCTGTAGCATGTTACCCATCTGCTGCAAGATCACACTAACCTTATTTGCGCTGGCGTGCTTTTCGATATTGGTTAGTGATTCTTGTGCCACTCGATAGAGCGTTGTCGCAACCTCTGATTTCAACTTACCGGGCTGAGTTGATAAGGACGCCTCAATCGCCATACCTGAGTGTGCTTTAAAGTCTAGCAACAAACTGTTCATTGCTGCTTCAAGACCAATGTCATCAAGCGCACTTGGTCTCAAGTTATGGGAAATGTGTCTAACTTCATTAATCGCGGTCATCAGTGAATTTTGCGATTGCACGATATGCTGCTGCAGCGGCGCATCATCAATCTTACTGGCCAGTAGCTCTAAATGACACTTACTCGAAACCAAGAGCTGATTAATACCATCATGAAGCTCTCGCGCTAGGTGTTTTTTCTCGTCCTCTTGGAACATTACTGTTTTGTGGGCCAACTCTTTTAAACTGCGATCGGCCAAGCGATGTTCATGTAAGTTCACCGCTAGGGTTATAACCACAATAACGCCGACGGTCACGAGCATAATCACGATTACCGAAAAGAAAGTCGTCTCGATGTTTTTATTCACTTCAGACTTAAGGTTAGCAACCTCGTAGGCGATATCTTCGATGTACAAACCCGTACCAATCATCCAGTCCCATTTGTCTAACCATGCCGCGTAGCTGAGCTTAGTGACGTTCTCTCCTGTCGAGGGTTTTTGCCATAAGTATTGATGAAAGCCCCCCCCATTCTGTGCTTGAGCGAGTAAGGCTTCAATAAGATGGTCGCCATTTTCATCTTGAATGTGCAGTAAGTTCTGCCCGATGAGATCTGGCATGATTGGGTGAACCAAGTTGGTCCCTTGTTCATCATAAGCAAAGAAGTAACCATCTTTGTCCTTGCCATAGCGAAGCTTAGATAAGATTTCTCTCACCTGCTGCTTGGCGATATTTTCCGGCATATCAGGATCATTATAGATATGAGAAATAGCGTCAAAAGCAAGGTCGACGTGATCTTTAAGCGCGGTTTCTTTCGAGCGGATTAAGCCATCTTCAAAAATTTGAATCTCTTTCTCACCAAGCGTTTTAGTCTGGTGAATCGAGATCCAACTAGTTAAAGCGGTAACGAGTAATAATGGCAATAAACTGAGTAGGATCAGTTTGGCTTGTAGAGGCATTCCTTTTCCTCAGATAACAACAAGGCTGCTTCCCTTTATGGCAAGCAGCCTCACTTTATCAGTTGTTACCTAATTAACGTAACTTTTCGATCACATTCCATAAAATTCTGGGAAGACCAACAAGCTGGCCAAGACAAGAATCTGGATTGCAATAAATGGCATTACCCCACGATAGATATCTCGAGTGGTTACGCCCTTTGGAGCGACGCCCTTTAAGTAGAACAAGCTAAAACCAAACGGTGGAGTGAGGAACGAAGTCTGCAGGTTCATCGCAATCAGGATAGCGAACCAGGTCATATTGATTCCCATCAGCTCAGCGACTGGCGCTAAGATAGGCACAATAATGAAACAGATTTCAACAAAGTCGATAAAGAAGCCAAGGATTAAGATGACCAGCATGGTGATGATGAGGAAGCCCCATTTCTCACCCGGAATTTGCAGCATCCACTCTTCAACAAGGTAGTCACCACCTGTATAGGTAAAGGCCATCGAAAAGGCGGTTGCACCTAATAGGATTGCAAATACCATTGCGGTCACTTTTACCGTCTCTTTAGACGCAGCATAAACCATTGACCAGCTAAACTGACGGTACAATACCGCAAGGACGATCGCGCCGGCACCACCAAGCGCCGCAGATTCTGTAGGTGTCGCAACACCTGCGAAAATAGAACCTAATACGACAACAATCAGTGCTAGTGGTGGAACAACCGCTTTCAGCGCCTTAATCACCTCATCTTTACGGCTAATATCACCTTCACTTGGGATAGGCTGAGCCGCTTCTGGGTTAAGCTTGGCATAAATCAGAATATAGATAACGTAAGCGCCAACAAGGACAAGGCCCGGCCAAACTGCAGCTTGGAATAAGTCACCAACTGGCACACCAAGTACATCACCCAGCAGGATAAGTACAATCGAAGGTGGGATGATTTGCCCTAGCGTGCCCGACGCACAGATAGTGCCGCAGGCGAGACCTTTATCGTAGTTGTACTTGAGCATTACCGGTAGCGAGATAAGACCCATAGCAACGACAGAAGCACCAACAACACCAGTCGACGCCGCCAGTAAGGCACCAACCAGTACGGTAGAAATCGCTATACCACCACGTACTCCACCAAACAGTTTACCCATAGATTCAAGTAACTGCTCCGCAAGGCGCGTTTTCTGCAGGACAAGTCCCATGAAGACAAATAACGGAACAGCCATTAAAACTGTATTTTCCATGATGGATTGGATTCGGTATGGCATGAAAGCAAACATTTCCATACCTTCTGCCCACACACCAAAGATGAGCGCAATACCACCAAAGGTAAACGCAACAGGGAAGCCGAGTAGCAAAGCAAACAAGGCAACAAAAAACATTACAATACCGACCATTGTTGTCTCCTTACTTTTGTTCTTGAGCGTGAATGAGATGCGGGTTAAAAATCTTGTTTAATGAATGCAGCAGCAAACCAACACCACTGATGGCCATAAACAAGAATGAAAGCGGGATCATCGCTTTAATGACCCAACGATAAGGTAAGCCACCTGGATCTCCTGATGTCTCTCCTAGTGCATAACTCTCTTTCGCAAAGTCGATACCGTAGTACGCCACCAGCAAACAGAATGGAAGCAAGAAGAATAGCGTGCCGAGTAGATCAATAATGGATTGCGCCTTATGAGATAAGCGCTCATAGAAAAGATCGACCCTTACATGTCCCCCCGCTTTAATCGCATAAGGAACACCGAGTAGGAATACCGCTGAGAATAAGTGCCATTCCATCTCTTGGAACGCAATTGAAACATCGTTAAAGACATATCTCATCACCACGTCATATACGACATTCGCGAGCAATAAGATAAACAGTATGCTTGAAAGCCATCCTAAGAAATCACCAAAGCGATTAAATAGGCGCTCTACATAAATTAGGCTTCTCATTCCCTACTCCATGGAATTTAGAAATAGCGTCACTTTCAATTGTGACGACAAGTTATATAAATAGGTTTCTTGGGCTTTGATAGGGTAAGTGACCATGTCACCTACCCTAGTAGATTGTTATATTTATTGAGCTTGGCTATTTAGGTACGCGCGGTGTGAGATATCAGTCCATGAGCGCACTTGCTTCAGGTAATCAGCTTGGGATTTTTGGATCTCTTTCGCTAAATCATCTTTTTCAGCGTGCTTAGCAAGTAGGCGGTCATTCGCTTCACGTAGAGCGCCCATAACTTCTGGTGGGAAATCTTTAACTTGTACATCTGGGTATTCAGACTTGATAGAAACCCAGTTTTTACCACTTTCGTGAGTCGCTTGAGTATACATATCGTAAGCAGCCGTGCGCATTGCTACACGTAAGATCTCACGTAGATCTTCAGGTAGACGCTCGTAAGTGCGCTTGTTCACAAGGAATTGAAGCTCTGAACCTGGCTCATGCCAACCTGTGTAGTAGTAAGGTGCGATTTTGTGGAAGCCCATACGCAGGTCAAGTGAAGGTCCAACCCACTCTAGCGCATCGATCGTACGACGCTCTAGTGACGTGTAAAGTTCACCCGGTGCAATGTTTGTTGGCTTAGCACCCAGTTCCGCTAGGATTTCACCCGCGAAGCCAGGAATACGCATTTTCAGGCCTTGTAGATCTTCTACTGAGTTGATCTCTTTTTGGAACCAACCACCCATCTGAATATCTGTATTACCACCTGGGAATGACAGTAGGTTATGTGGAGAGTAAACCTGCTCCATTAGCTCCATACCGCCGCCATGGTAGAACCATGCATACTGCTCAGCAGGTGTCATACCGAAAGGCATAGAAGTAAAGTAAAGTGTGTTTGGTACTTTGCCTTTCCAGTAGTATGAGCCAGAGTGACCAAGATCGTACTGACCAGATTTCACCATATCGAAAATACCTAGAGGTGCTTTATGTTTGTTCGCAGAGTCGATACGGATTTGTAGACGGCCATTCGACATTTTTTCAGCCATTGCCGCCATATTCTTAGTCGCGTCACCGAATACTGGGAAATTCGGTCCCCAAGTTTCAGCCAATTTCAAGCGATAAACTTTTTCAGCAGCACTTGCTGATGTGGCCATAACAGCAAGTGCTGCTGCCATAGCGGTGCCTTTTAATACTCGTTTTAGAGATTGTTTAATAAGACTCATGTTCACGTCCTTTGTTTAACGATCATACCTTTCTAGGTACCTTTTATTTCACTTATAGAGTGAGTTAACTATCAGCAACATAAAATCAGCGTGAACACGGACAATATTTAACAGCTTTCCTTTAAGTTAAACCAAAGCATTACGTATATATACGTACTATATTGACCAACTAGATGTTAATAATTTAATAAAACAGATAGTTACACCAAAGCCAATAATCATTGTTATGCGTTAAATACGTAGTGGAAGTTATTTGAAATTAATTGAGCAAATAATAAGATGTGTGACAGAGATAGAATTATTAAATATCAGAAATGAAAAAGCCCCGACAATGTCGAGGCTCTCAAGCATGTATTCTCTGCAATGATTACTAGAGATAGGCTATTGGCTATTAAACGGCTTTGTAAATAACTTTGTTGCCAGCTAGCTGCTCTTTCACTACTAGGTTTTCTTCTAGAAGTTTTTTAAGAGCGCCTGTTGCCCAAGATGCTGCTTTTGCATCTTCTTGACCAGCCGCTAGGCCGATACCTTTAGGGTTGATACCTTCAGCGTTGCCAACAACGATGTCTAGTACTTGTTGCTGCTTTGGAGTAAGCGCAACGTCAGTTGTTTTAGCCGCAGCTACCACTTTCTCCGTAACTGGTTTTACAGCTACTTTTTTCTCAACTTCTGGCTTAGCATTCTTTGTTGCTTCTACTGTTGCAACTGTCGCCTTAATGCGCTTTTGCAGTTTCAGCTGCACTTTACGCTTATGAGCAAGTCTCATCGAGTATTTCTCCATTTCACTGCATACGGAGCAGTGGTGAAAATTTGAAGCGCGATTTATACCAAAATTTTGTTCACATTTACAGGGTATGAGCGGCTTTATGGCACAAAAATACGCGATATGACGACTTAAGACTACAATTTAATCAATAGTATTGGCAATAATACGTAAACCACTGATTATATAAACAGATGTATTTTGTTGTTTAGAGTAGAACCAAAATGGAAACCGTACACCTCACCAATCAACCGTTTATTTTCTCTGCAATTACTCTTAAGTGGTTGGGGGGATTGATGGCTATCGGCTGTCTGATTTTGCTACTCTATGCGCCTGGATATGAACAAGCCGTATTGAGCATTGTCACGATCATCACCCTGGGAGGCTTTGGTTATCTGCTGATACTCAAGAGCACCGTTCGTTTCACTCTTACTGCCAGCCATTTTCAGCAGCACCTATTTAAAGGCGGCTGGGTAGTGAAATGGAACAACATCAGTAAAGTGGGCATCTGCACTTATGAAAACGAGGGTTGGCACCAACCATTACCTTGGATAGGAATTAAGCTTAAACACTATTCCCCGTATCTAAATAGCATCTGCCCTAGAATTGCGACCGAGATTTTATTGAGCCAGCGCGCCCTACTCTATCTTGGGGCAAAGCAAAACAAGCAAGGGGATACCTTTGAGGACATTGTCTTAGATTCAACGATATATAGAAACGCCGAAGGGGAAGAATTCAAAGGCTTACAGGCCATGCTTGCGAATCGCATGAAGTATCAGCGTAGCTATTATGATTATGACGTTTTCATTTCGGAGCAAGATCTCGATAGAACACCTGAAGAGTTTGTCGGATTGGTGCGTCGTTATCTTGCCGCCGCGGAACCAGATGAATAAAAACAAAAAGGCCGCTTTTGACGACCTTTAATTATTCTATTCTCAACGATTTAGTAAAGTGGCATTTCGTCAGCGACGAATGGGTTTGAAGCTCTTTCACGGCCAAATGTTGACTCAGGACCATGACCAGGTACAAAACGAACATCATTACCTAATGGCCACAGCTTAGTTTTGATTGAGCTAATCAGTGTATCGAAATCCCCTTTAGGAAAATCGGTACGACCTACTGAGCCATTGAACAATACATCACCAACAAAGGCGAGCTTCGCTTCATCGCTAAACAACACAACATGACCGGGAGTATGACCTGGTGTATGGATCACATCCACTGCCTGATTACCAAACGTGATCTTGTCGCCTTCATTTAGCCACTGATCCGGTTCAAATGCTTCAGTCAATGGAAAACCAAACATCTGACTTTGGCCTTCTAGGCCTTGAAGCCAAAAGTTGTCATCTTTATGAGGACCAACAATACGAGGGCCGTCTAACTCACGAGCTAATGGCTCTGTGCCACCAACGTGATCTAAGTGCCCGTGCGTCAGTACAAGGTTAACTACTTTCACGCCCAACTCTTTAATAAGAACCGCGAGTTGTTTTACATCACCACCCGGATCGACAACGATTCCTTCCATTGTTTCGTCACACCAAACAATAGAGCAGTTTTGAGAAAACGACGTCACAGGGACAACTTGATACTTAAGGGACATAAACTAACCTTGATAACAATCTAAACTGGCTGAACTATGACACTTGCTCGCCAGTTTGACAACTCTCATTACGGCTCTCAATTTAGCAATTATGCCCAATAGCGCACAGGTCCGGTATCAATATGAATAAAGTTGCTGCCCGGATAATAGCCAACGCCACCAAACTTTAGCTCGCGAGCGATATCACGCACTTGCTTTAGATTAACCCCATCGAGGCGAAAGTCGATCGCTTGGCCAAGCATATGGTAACTCTTTTTCGCCACACCGCTCGACTTACTGCGCAGCGCTTGGTTGGTCGCCGGTGAACGATAACCAGAGATGATTTGTACTTCCGCCTCAACACCCAGTTCTTTCTGGATCTTACTAATATGATCAAACAGGCGCTTGTCCATTGCATGTATTTCATTGCGGCGGAAATCGCGACAAATGTGGTTCAAACGACCCAGTTCTCTGCCTACGTAATTGCTACCATCGAAATAACATGTTTCTAATGCTTCTCGCGTATGGAGGTTAGTTAAAGCGAGGCGGCGCGGTTTATCTGGATAAGATGCAAATGCAATGCTTGGCGTACAAGCTGCAACGACCAAACCACTTCCGGCCAGCTTTATAAACTCTCGTCGGGATAATGCCACGATAAAATACCTTCACAAATAAGTTCTAGAAATGTGTCAAACGGCGACACTACATAACTCTTTCATGAAGTTCAAATGCATAAACTATGCACAAAATGACATCAAGCCAACAATAAGAAGCTTACTTATTGAACAGGCTGATAAAAAAGTGATTAAGGAAAAATTGTAAAAAAATGCCAATCAATGAAAAGCATCGATTGGCATCTATTTGAACATTAACCTTTTGGGTACAGAGGCTTGTCTAGGCGGTAAATATCTTCCCTATAGTGGACACTTCCTTCCTCATACCATGCCGTTTGGTAAATGATATGCACAGGTACGCGACTTTTAAGTGGAATGGATTGATTGGAGCTCGGCGGTTCATCAAGCTTCGCGCTGCGGGACACACCTTGTGCTTTAATTAATCGTTCGGCGAAGATATCTGCATTTTCGACTCGAATACAACCCGAACTGAAGGCTCGTTGCTGGTGGCTAAATAAGCTTTTACTCGGTGTATCATGAAGAAAGATTGCTCTTCGGTTTGGAGTATTAAACTTGTATAGACCTAGAGCATTACTATTCCCTGACTCTTGGGTCATTCGATATGGAAATGAACTAGGGTTAAGGTTATCCCAATCAATGGAGTCAGGATCGATGATCTCACTTGAACCCCACTTAGGAATAATTTTGATATCCTGCTTGGTCAGGTAAGCTCTGTCCTTCTGCACTTTAGGAATGATATCTTCCACCATGATTTTCCATGGGACATTCCAGGTTGGATTTAGGATCAATGAATCCAATCGAATCTGCATTAACGGCGTTGGACGCTCAATTTTTCCGACCACCACTTTTGATTCAAACACCTCTTCCCCTGACGACCAATAAGTCATTTCAAAACTTGGCACGTTGACAACAATGATGGTATCTCGCTGAGACGGCCAATAACGCACTCTTTCAGCATTAATCGCCAGTGTGCTGAGTCGTTTCTCAATAGGCAGGTTAATCCACTTGATAGTGTCAGGCCCAATAACGCCGTCAGGTTTCAGACCATGTAAATTTTGGAATTGCTTAACCGCCACTTCTAATGCTTGGTCAAACCAACGAATGTCTTTTCTAACATCAATAAGGTCGACATCAACAATAGATAAGCGCTGAATCAACACATCTCTATTTTCTAACTGGTCACCAACGCGTTTGATCCCAACTTGGCGATAAGGTGGTGTGTTTAACTTGTCAAATTTGATGATATGTAAGTAGGTATCAACTAGGTATTGGTATGCTTTGGAATCTGGCGTGTAACGTTCCATTAATTCCGTGAGTTGCTGTTGTGATATACCTCGTTTAAGCGCAATCTGAGCACTTTTCGGAGGGAGAGGCAAAGGATCTGATAGATTTTGTTCAAAGAACCAATATTTGCCATCCGTTTTTGCCGACTCGGCGTAGCTGAGATAAAGCAAAAGTGTATCTGTGGCTAACACATCATACTCGTGCCAACGATTACTTTTACGATAAAACTTCAGGTAACTTAGTTGACGAGAAAACAGCGGACTAAAACCAGCATGATCGATAACTTCTAATTGAAACTCAAGCTTGCTGCCCTGTTGTAAATCAAACCAAACCATTTGGTTGTCATTTTCACGGTACACTTTCTCCACCGCTTGCGGGTATTGCAATAGGCCGTACAGCGGGCTGTCAGATGGTAGCCAACCAATCTGATTAAAATACTGCGCGCCAAAAACTGCTGGGGTGAACAGGCTCAACACCAGCAGTCTGCAAATCCATCTTGCCATTCGAGATCCCTCTAACTCTATGAACTATTAGTATGGCAGAGTTAGAGATAAACAGAACGGCTTGTTTGTGAGAATTGAATGAGTAAAGCGTATGAATTAATGGACTCAGCGAATTACAGACCAATGGTTATCCCATTGAATCCCTGTTCGAGCTATTGTTTTCTTGTCAGGCGCCGTTTGACTTATTACGCTCCCTGCACCAGAACTCACTCTAAATTCATCACCCTGAACAACAACACCTGATGCATCCGGTAACGGTGAGAGTTCCACTAATTGGCGGGTAAGCTTCGACCAAATACCGTAACAATTGCCTCGCGGTGACGTGGCTAATATCCATTCATCTGTCGCGGCGATGCTCGCTATATAATGATTAAACCTAGCCCACTGCTCTGGTTCCGCTTCTAATGGTGTTAATGATCCGCCTTGAGTGTGCATCGCCAACAATGCTGGGTACTCATCCGGCTCACCACGATATTGCTGGCCACACAACACCGTCTTCGAGCCATCATGAGCTAAATGCCTGATGCTAAGTTTGTTATCTACCAGTCCAACTTGCTCTATCAATTCACCGTTTGGATCTAAATAACTCAAACTCGGTTTCATGGTTGCGATGTTTAGAGGCTCTCGACCATTGGTATGCACGCCGCCAACACCAATCGCTAATGTATCATCAGGCATGACAATCACTTCATGAGGGCCTAAACCAAACTGAGAAAACTCCGCCACTTTTTGATAACCAGCCACCACATCATAGACGCCAATAATGCCGCGACTGCTGCCACGTTCACCTTCGGTTGCGTACAACCACTGTCCGTCATTAGAATAGACGCCGTGCCCATAATAGTGGCGGTTCTTATCCACCACTTTTAGCTTAATTGACTCGCCTGTTTGGTAGTCAAACACTTGAAAATAAGTGCCGGGTCTGCGCGCAAAAGCAACTGCATGATGTAATAGCGCATTTGAAGCCACCCCATGACCTCTTGCGGGTAAAGCAATCTGGCGTAGAGGCATTCCAGTGGAATCAGCAACAACCGCATTAAAACGGTCGCGCCCAGAAATAGAACAGCCAATTAGCACTGGCTTCGAACTTTGCTCAGAAGTCACCGAACACCCAACTAATGGATACGCAGCGCCATAAAGCGCCGCTTTAAGTAATGAGCGTCTTGTATTATCAGTCACCATCAGTTGCGTTAAATCCTATAATCACGCCAAGCTCTATCGCGACTTCTTCGTGAATCAAATACTTAAGCTGTTCCAGTTTATTGTATTGCGAATAGGCGGTTTGATAGCCGCGCTTGGTTTGCAGCAACTCAAACAGGCTCTTATCAGTTGGCCAAGTTTCTATCGCCACCGAGAACTGATTGGCAATGCTATCCGCCAAAGTCTGCTTATCTTTTGCTCTTAGAATCGCGTCAAGCCCGTTGCCATTAGCAAAGTACAACGCTTGCAGTGCTTCAAGGTTGGCTTTGAGGTTGATCATTGATGTTTCTGAGCGCCAAGATTCTGCAAAGTACGGTCGAGGCTGTCCAAATTTAGCCAGAGGTCGACTCATTTTCTTCATGCTGTATTCCAGTTGATTCGACAGCAGCGCAATGTATTCAGAGTCCCACTGCTTTTCGTTTAGCTCTACCCAAGGGTTCGTTTCCCACGCCTGCGCGATGCTAGAAGTATTCTGTGCAATGTTAGCGGCAATTGACTCAGCGGTAGAACATGTCGCTCGATTCGTACCAAGATCAGAGGCTTTGTCATACAGCAGCCACTCGATCGAACCAAGTCCTTGTACGGTGACACTTTGCTGCGAAATCTCTTCAATGCTCCATAATTTCGGCTGTTTAATTAACGCACCCATCTTGCGCCCAGTGGTATTTTTCTTATCCGGCCAAAACTGAATGTTCCAGCTCTGTGCCAATGCTGATTCTGGCCCGCGCTCTTGGCCTTGCAGTGCCATCCACGCCACCATTGTTTGGTGCCACTGACTCTTAACGGCATCAACACTTTGATTGGTAGAGCAATAACCTTTCATCGCTTGAGACAACTTCTCTGTTTCGTTTTTCAATCGCTGCGCAAACGCAAACTCAACTTGATAAACACCTTGGCTGAAATGATTTGTCACCTTTGGTTTAAGCACACCACTATCAGAAGATTGGCAACCAGCCATCAATACCACTATCGCAGCACTAAAAGTAAATCGTTTTAGATTCATCATTCACCCTATAACGACTTCAAGAAAGCGATCAGCGCTTCTCGTTCTTTCTTGTTGAATTTTAAGACATTGTTTTTGGCTATTTCTGCTTCGCCACCGTGCCAAAGTACGGCTTCCATCAAGTTTCGAGCGCGACCATCATGTAAGAAATAGGTATGACCATTCACTTCTTGCGTATATCCAATGCCCCAAAGTGGCTGAGTGCGCCATTCTTGACCATTCGCTAAGTATTCAGGACGATTATCAGCTAGCCCAGGCCCCATATCATGAAGGAGCATATCTGTGTAAGGGTGAATGACTTGCTCCGATAGCGCGGGTAGGTTATCTCTCTTAGCTGTTTTTACACTGGTCTTGTGACAACTTTCACAGCCCGCTTTTGCGAACAGTTCTTGGCCGAGTTTCACTTGAGGATCGTTGACATTGCGACGAATTGGAACCGCCAGGTGCTGTGAATAAAACTCGACAAAATCAAGGATGTTATCGCTAACCTCTGGGTTGCCACCATTCGGCATATCATCACAAATCGACTGCTTAGAAGTGCAGTTTTCATTTGGGAACAGGTTACTGGTTAAACCCACATCGCCATTAAACGCCGCCGCATTCTGCTGCATCAGGTTCGGTTGGCCCGCTTTCCAGCCAAATCGGCCAATGGCAAAGTCTGCTTTTTTCACATCCCAAACAACATTGACCTTTCCTGAAATGCCATCACCGTTTGCATCGTTCTCATCAGCCCACGCTTTTAGCGTTTCATCAGGGATACTTTCTAATAAGCCCAATCCAATCATTGGCGGTGCAACACGCGCTGACATTTGTGTATCAGGGTGCATCTGGCCATAGCCTAAGTTAGTAATGGTTAAGCTTGGTTTACGTAGATTAACCACCGTACCATCGGCAAACGTCACTGGTACGCCTTGGTAGGTAATATTAATGGTGCCTTCGGGCTTTTGATCTTGCAAAGCGAAGTCTTGAAGTTGTCCACCATAGGTAGGCTCAGGAATCACACCGTCCCTAATGAACGCTTTTTTCTGCTCTGGGGTCATCGCAGGAATGCTTAATCGAACGAGCATTGAGACCGCGTGAAGATCGTTTTCCTCAGGCGGGTGTCCACGACCATCTTTAATATGGCAGTTTTGGCATCCATTGGTGTTAAACAGTGGACCAAGCCCATCACGTGCGTCAGTAGACGCCGGTGCTTGGACCCAAGGATTTCTGAAAAAACTGTTACCAACGCTAAAATCCAAACGTTTCGACATTGGCAGGTTACCTGCTGGCAAGGAAAAAGCATTTGCTCCATCCTTCTTCACAGAGGTATCACCACCTGACTTTACGTCGTAAGCAGCAACTGATGGAGAAACGCTAAGTAGCAAGAGACTGAGAATGACTGGTTTCGTGTACAACTTCATTACGATGACTCACTAAGCGGACATATCCGCACAAATTAAACGGGAATAATTCTCAAATAGATAACACATATAAAACGTCAAAAGGGCTCTAATGAGCCCTTGGTATTCGTTTGAGTGCTAATTAAAACTCGTGATCCGCCGTGTCTGGGTTCAGACTGTTGATACCAACGATTTTCGCCGCACGCTCGATTTGTGCTGTTTGAGCAACCAAAGACATGATTGTTTCATTCACTAGTGCATTACCTTGCGTGTTGCCTGAAGCAATTAGCTGGTCAAAGAACTGACCATTTTTCTCTGCGGAAGTCACTAACTGACCGACTTGTGAACGTGTCACATCAAACTGCTTTTGAATCTCTTGTGCTGCCTGTTTATCTTTTTGTGCCACTAGGTCGTGGATGCTTGGACCTGAAAGTAAAGTACCATCTTCACGCTTGTATAGACCTGTGTATACGTTATAGATACCTTGCTCGTTGTAGTAATGAGAGTTGTGCGTGTTATCTGAGAAACAGTCATGCTCATCTTCAGTTGAGTTTGCTTCTAGAGCCACTTTCATACGCTCACCTGCAAGCTCGCCTAGAGACAGTGAGCCCATGCCAAATAGCATTTTGCGAAGACCGTTTTCCGCAGAGTCGTTTAGTAGCTCTTCACGGTAGTTACCTTTCACGTCAGCAGACCACTGGTTTTCCATCCACTCTAGATCTTGAACAAGAAGCTCAGCGGCTGCTTTCAAGAAGTCACCACGGCGGTCACAGTTGCCATTAGTACACTCTGCACCAACAACGAAGTCAGTGTAAGCGCGCTGACCAGCCCCTGCGTTAGTACCGTTTAAGTCTTGGCCCCATAGTAGGAATTCGATTGCATGGTAACCTGATGCTACGTTTGCTTCAGAACCCCCCACTTCGTTTAGTTCAGCAATCAATTCAGGAGTGATCTTAGCTACATCTAATGTTGATGCACCGATAGTTAGCTCTGTGTTTGCAACGATATTTGCGTTAGCGCCTTCATTACCTAGTTCATATTGGTAGTCAGCTGAAACGTAATCGATCAAACCTTCATCTAGTGGCCAAGCGTTAAGTTGACCTTCCCAATCATCAACAACCGCGTTACCAAAACGGAATACTTCAGACTGTTGGTACGGTACGCGAGAAGCAAGCCATACTTGCTTTACTTGTTCAAATTTTGCAGCTGTTGGGTTAGCAAGAAAAGTGTCAATTGACGTGTCTAGCGCTTTAGCAGTCGTCACTGAGTCAGCAAATACTGCGTGAGCCACATCTGCATAATGTTCAACGACTTGATCTTTCGTTACGCTTGCTGCGAAAGCAGAACCACTAGCGATCAAGAGTGAAGCTGCGACAGATTGAGCTAATAGAGTTTTAACATTCATTGAAAAGCGTCCTTGTTGAGCTTAATAATTATTCTAAATTATTAGTGCTAATCGTTATCATTTGCACTACTAATGCGAATAATACAAACTTACATTTTTTTTGCAACCCAGAAACGAAAAAAGCCTCACAAAAGTGAGGCTTTATCAACATAGGCTTTTCAATACGTTAGATATCTAAATTGTGCTTACCGTGAGAGACTTTCGCTTGTAGGTAGCCTTCGTTGCCATCTTTAACATGCGCAGATGTATTGACGACTTCTTCTATCTGAATCCCGTATTCTTTCAGATCATTAACCTTTTTCGGGTTGTTGGTCACTAAGCGAATTCGCTCAGCACCGAGTGCTTTCAGCATCTGTGCTGCTTCGGTGAAGTCTCGAAGATCATCACCAAAACCTAGGTAGTTGTTCGCTTCGTAGGTATTCATACCTTCGCTTTGAAGTTTGTATGCGTCAATTTTGTTATATAGACCAATTCCGCGCCCTTCTTGTCGTAAGTACAAGATAATACCGCCGGATTCGCCCATACGATTGATCGTTTCGTCAAGTTGCTCACCACAGTCACAGCGTGATGAGTGGAATACGTCACCAGTAAGGCACTCTGAGTGCATTCGGACAAGCGGCGCTTCTTGGTTTTGATCGGCTTGTTTAAATATTACCGCGACGTGCTCTTTTTCTGTTTTCAATCCATGAAAAGAAAGTAGCTCCGCATCGATGTTACTGTTTACACCTACTTTGAAGTCGACTCTGGCTCTTACTTCCGCCATATTTTTACTCACTTGAATCTCTATATTTTTATCTAGTGTGGGATTTATCAAAGATCTCACTTTGAAACTAACTATGGGGACTCTTGTTGCAGAATTCAATGGTTAGTTAATCATTGTTATAATATAACATTTTAGATTTTGGGCAATAAAAAACCTCACAATCGTATTGCGAGGCTAGAATCTGATTCAGCGAATAGTGATTAGTCTTGTTGGTGTTTCCAAACTGAGTGCTCAATCCATAACGTTTCAAGCTCTCTTAACTCTTCTTCGCTCAAGAATGACAACGTCGGCCTTGTCTGAGGCAGCGCGTAGGCTTGAAACGCACTAATATGTGCGTAAAAGTCAGTACGTAGTTGAGATATATTTAAGTTCACTGCTCTTCCCTAAGACGATTGATTGCTTAAAACTGCTCATTGGATTGATAATTCTCATAAATGATAACAAATTACAGTATTTGCGCAAAAACACCGTCCATTTCTGAGCTGAAAATCACATTTTTATTGTGGTTATAGTCTTTACAATTCATGAAGTTACACGATCTATTTTGATCATTTAAAACAACGCAACATCATCAAAAAGATCATCCTCATTTAAGTTAATTATTGCCATATTTCCAAAGCACTCACTTTGGCCACGAAAAGAATTTGGACAAAAAAAGAGCCGCGTTAGCGACTCCTGTTTTAGTGATATTACTTACGAGAACCTAGCTTGACATTGCCGTTACCGTCAAACCATAGCGCCTCATTACGACGGCGACCAATTAGGATAGGACCATCATCGTAGAATAAGAAGTTTTTCCAACACATCTTGAATGTCGACCATTTGGTCTCAATTACGTTGTATTTTTCATAACAAAAGTAGACTGTTACGTCATCTTGCCAATCAATAAATTCGAGTATTGCCTCTGGCAAGCTTTCGTCATCAGACTCCCAAGCGGCCATCCAATCAATGGTTTCCTTCCAATTAGACTCGTTCATTGGCCAGTCTGAAGAGCTCAAACGATCCGCATCTGGACTCTGTGCACTAATATTTTCTTGCCATAGCTGAGATGACCTCGCCTGAGTCATCGGTTTAATCGCTTGTAGCTGTGCCTCTGGAACGGGCATTGATTGGTGCGTGAAAATCCATTTTCTTTGGTATTCATCCAAAGTTAAATACGACATTTAGTAACCTCTTAAAGCACTATGCTTTTAGCCAGCCAGTAGCGGTGGCATCTTCAATAATTTGTTTCGCTTTATCCCACAGCGCTTCTGAACCAAACTGAATCTTTTGGTTGACCGTCAACGCTTGCTCTCTTGTAACACCATGCTCCTGCCAGCTTTGGCCCTGATTATGGTAATTGAGCAACATAGGAATAATACGGTCGAGCGCTTTGGCAAACTTGGCATCAGCGCTGTTCGCAGATTCAAATTCTGCCCATAACTCGTACAGTTCTGCCCCCTGCTCTTGCGGCAACATGCCAAACAGGCGCTGGGCAGCTTTAAGTTCTTTTTCTTCTTGCTCAGCTGATGCGGCCATGTCATAAACGAAGGTATCACCAGCGTCAATTTCAACCACATCGTGAATAAGCAGCATTTTAACAACTCGCGCAATATCTACCGGCTCATTGGCATGTTCTTCCATCAGAATCGCCATCAACGCCACATGCCAGCTGTGCTCTGCACTGTTTTCTAACCGTTTCTCTGCGCTTTTTACACGAGTACGTCGCAGCACAGACTTGAGACGATCCAACTCCATCAATAGAGCCAGTTGCTTTTCTAGCCTCTCCATTTTAGACATCCTCCCAATACGGGTTTATCAATGACGTTAAGTTATGATCTTCCCACTTACCGTCAATCAATAAGTACTTTTCTGCAAAGCCTTCTTTTACGAACCCGACACGTTCTAACACCGATTCACTACGCTTATTTCTAGGCATATAGCTCGCCATAATGCGGTGCATATTTTGGATTTTGAACATGTAGTTAACAGCCATTTTCACTGCACGAGTCATGACACCACGCCCCTGAGCACTATCGGCTAATGAATAGCCCAAGTTGCAAGCATGAAACGGAAAGCGCGATACGTTGCTAAATGAGACGGTACCGAGCATTTCGTTGGTGTTTTTATCTAAGATGATCAAATAGTAACCAAGCCCCATTCGATGTAATTCATTGAGCTTAACCAAACGCTGAGTCCAACCCGACTCGCTATAAAACGCGTCTTCTCGCTTTGGTTCCCAAGGCTTCAAATGGGTGCGATTTGCAATAAAGTAATCGGAGATTAACTTGCCATCCGTCGGCTCTGCCGTGCGGATAACAATGTCTTCATCCACTTCATAAGCTTGGATTGGCGTACTGACTCTTTTCATATTAGTTTTTACGAATACCGTATTCACGAAGTTTATTCGCCACAGAAGTGTGCGAAACGTTCAAGCGTTTAGCCAGTTTACGACTTGAAGGGAAAGACTGATATAAGCGTCCAAGTACTTGAGACTCATACTCTTTCATTATCTCGTCTAGAGATCCGTCGAGGCTTAGTGCTGGGCCATTGGCACTCGGCGTATCCAACTGCGGCAAGTGGAACAAATCAGCGGTCAGCTCATCACTTTCTAGTTCAGTTAATGCACGGAGAACCATGTTCTCCAATTGGCGCATATTTCCTGGCCATTGATAAGTCACCAATTGATCGACGAGGCTATCTGCAATTCTCGGTTTAGATATACCAAGCTGAGATACATATTTGGCAATAAACAGATCGAGCAATGGAGTGATGTCATTTGAGCGCTCACGCAAAGGCGGGATCTGCAATGTCAGTACATTTAGGCGATAAAATAAGTCTTCACGGAAAGAGCCTGACTCAGCAAGATCTGCAAGATGATGACGCGTTGACGCGATAACACGTACATCAACATGTATCTCGTCTTCTTCACCTACACGACGGAAACGGCCATCTTGAAGCAAACGCAGCAACTTAATTTGTAGGTGAGGACTCATTTCACCGATCTCATCTAAAAAGACCGTACCACCATTAGCTTGCTCAAAAATACCTTTGTGGCCCTGCTCATGATTAAACGAACCTGGTGCATGACCAAATAGTTCTGTTTCTGCGACATCATCAGGCATAGATGCGCAGCTTAAAACTAAAAATGGATTGCCAGCACGATGAGAGCGACTGTGGCAGGCTCTCGCAAGCATCTCTTTGCCCGTCCCTGTCTCTCCTTGAATCAGCAAAGGTTGATCAAGCATAGAGAGCTTTTTCGCCTGACTAATTAACGCTTTGTGTCGATTCGAGACACCAACAAAGTGCTCAAAGCCTAAGTTGTTATGCAATGGAAGTGAATCATCAAACAGCGGCTTTTCTTGTGTTGAACGAATGATCATTACCGTACTAGCAAGCACCGACTCTTTAGCCTCATTGGTGATATAAACCGGCATGATTTCCATCATGTAGTCTAAACCACGAATAACAATCTCTTCACGCTGACGAGTAATATTGCCTTCTGCCCATTTCGCAAAGTTGAAGCTCGGCAGTAGCGTAGTAATTTGATGGCCAATCATCTCATTCTCTTCACTGGCAAACAACGAAAGCGCTGCATGGTTTGCCATATCAACGTGACCTTTTAGGTCAATCGCTAAGACTGGTTCTGGGAGATTATTTAGAAGTGATATAAGCTCATTGTTGTGACGCTCAATCGGCATAAATTGGATTTTTCGAACATCCTTAACACCGGCAATGCGGCGAATTTCAGCCATGAGCTCGCTAAAGGTATCAAAGTCGATATCCGGACAATTGAGGTAAATAATCCCGGTGACATCGATTTCGATACCACGGAGATCAAGGTTCTTGGAAGCAAGAATATCGAGTAGTTCACGAGTCAGACCAAGTCTGTCCTCACAGAAAACTTCTAAGCGCACAGATGAGTTCCTAACTAAGGTGTCACGAAAAGTTGACAGTAGTTTCTCTTAAGCCTAGATCCTCGTCAAGCAAACTGATATTACCTGCTTCACATTCGCACTATTTGATTGTTATTGCGGCGACTTTTTCAACAATTTGCTTTCTAATTGCCCCCAGTTTAACTTGGCGTTCTTGATGCCAAGGGATTGGGCGCAATAGAGCCATTGCTTTAATACCAAGCCTCGCGGTTAGAATACCGACCCCCAGTCCCTGCCCTGCACGCGCTGATACTTTGCCAGCAAGGTCCATCGACATCAGGTCCATACTCGCGTCGATAGCAAGTTCACTCACTCCCGCTGCAGCCATATTAACTAACGTTGCCTTGAATAGCTTTAAGCGTGACCAATAACCAAGCTCAACGCCATATATCTCGGCCAAACTGTCAATCATTTTGAAGTTGCGCCACGCGACAAGCAGCATATCTGCAATGGCCAGTGGACTAATGGCTACAAGTGCCGCTGACTCGGTTGCGTGCTGAGACACGATTTTGGTCGCCGCTTTATCTTGCTCCGAAACCACCATTGCATCGTACATATCCAGTACTTCAGCGTCACTATGAGAAGCATTAATGCTGTTTTTCCAGCGGTCGTAACTTGGTGACTCAGGTTTGATTCCTGACTCACACGCAATCGACTCACAGAACGTTTTGCCTTTGCCGACACTGTCGGATTGGATTAACGCTTCGCTTTGCTCTTGGACACTAAAGTGGTTGCGAAGCCTACGCAATTTAAACAGCTCTTTGCCTATTGCTCCTATCCCAAGTAAAGAGATTGTGGCGATAAAGCCTGCCCAGCCCAGTGCTAGCCAATCGGAGGTTTGCACAGCTGTCACGACACTATCGATTGCTTGCCAAGTGACTAATCCTGAAAATGCAGTCAGCAGACCCGTAGCCACCCATTTGGTACCAGTACGAGGACGAATCACCTGGCTTAATCTTGCTTCCTCTGCTGACTCTTTATCACTATTCACCTCTGCAGGGACGAACTTATCCTGCTGCTCAAACTGCATTTGCGCAGTAATTTCTACATTTTGATCATCATGCGGCTGTTCAAATGACTCTTCAAACACCCTTTTCTGCTTTAATGTCGTTTGTTTTGACTCGGTCATTTCAGCTTGTCTCCAATCAAAAACTCTAGGGCTTTATCCATGCGAATATGCGGTAGCGGCTCATCTGATGAGGCTTTTCTCGGTCTAAACGCCGTAAATTCGAATCCCTGTTGTTGCCAATACGATTGCTCAGGAAGCTTCTTCGGCACTTCTCCAGGAAATACAGTCAGCGCCTGCTCATCAATAGTCGTACCTTGCAATGCCGGATAAGCTTGCTCTCCTTTATTGATGAAGCCCGCTTGCGTAGCCTGAATCGACGCCATAGTCATGCAACTCATTTCAATATTTTCATACGAAGCACTTTGCCATGCTGGATGAACCATTTGTTGCAGCAGAGAGACCAAGTTTGGGTGCTGTTCTGGTGTAACATGATCAGACTTTGTCGCTGCAAAGAGTATTTTGTCTATTCGAGGTGCAAACAGTCGTTTGAGTAGATTACTGCGACCATAACGAAAACTATGCATGATTTGCTCTAGCGCATGGCGCATATCCTGAAACGACTCATACCCTGCATTCAGCGGCTGTAGGCAGTCCACCAGCACAATCTGACGATCAAACGTCGAAAAGTGGTGTTTATAGAAGGCTTTTACCACCTTCTGTTGATACTCATGATAGCGAGCTTTTAACATGGCCAAATTGGACCCTTTGCTGGCTTTCATGCTGTCATCTACCTGACAAGGGAAAAACTGCAAAACTGGCGCACCTTCCAATTCTCCCGGCAAGACAAATCGGCCCGGCTGAACCCAGTGCAAGCCTTCACACTTACACGCATAAAGAAATTCGGTATAGCTTTGCGCTACGTCGGCTACCACTTTCTCGTTCAGCGGCTGCGATACATCTAGGTTATCTAACTTTTCTAACCAAGGCTGAGCAAGTTCTTTGCGCTTCCCGGTTAACGCCTCAAACTGACTTTGAGACCATTGCTCAAAGTCCATATTCAACAGCGGCAGATCCAGCAACCATTCACCCGGATAATCGATAATATCGATATGCAATGTGGAGGTACTACCAAACAACTTCTTGGTCTTTTTCTTCGGCTTATATTTGAGTGCAAGACGTATTTCGCTCACATCCCGTGTTGGCTCTGGCCATTTCGGCGGATTGGAATACACATGCTCCATCGCTTCATCATAAGCGAAGCGAGGCACCATCATATTGGTCTGGGGTTCACGCTTTGCCCCAACTAGACGCTTATCTCGCGATGCGGCAAAAAGTGGCAAACTATCATGAGTAGAAGTATGAAGTAACTGATTCACTAACGAGCTGATAAACGCGGTCTTACCGGCTCTAGAAAGTCCAGTGACGGCAATCCGTACATGAGAGTCCATACTACGGCTGATTAAATCATTCACTTCTTGAGTAATTTGCTTCATTCACGATCTCTTATAATTCAGTTCGATACTAGCTTAATGAATCTAATATTAATCTTACATGAACAAAAAAGCCTCCGAACAATCAGAGGCTTCGTAAGAACTTATTAAGATTAGGCGTTAATCTTCTTCTATCAATTTATAAATCACAAACAGTGCGATTTCTAATAATCCAACTAGCACACACGTAATTGTTACGTACTTTTCATCAAAGATACTGATGCCATGAAGAATCAAGTCGTAACCGACGAAGACACCTATAACAACTGCAATAATCAGCTGTAGGATTTGAATAAAACGAGGCATTTGAGCTCCTGACGTATAGTTTTACAATTATTCGATTATATAGACAAAAGGTGCAGTTTTATCCGCACCTTTGTCAAATGTTTGCTAACTAAATCAGCACTTTCTCACAATCTTAGGCTTGAGATTCCATCTCTTGAATTTTCACTTTCCAAGTGTCTGGGCCGATCTGGTGCGCATTGGCACCTTCAGAGTCTACCGCGACTGTGACTGGCATATCTTCCACTTCAAATTCGTAGATCGCTTCCATACCTAGATCTTCAAATGCCACTACACGTGCTTTCTTGATTGCTTTAGCAACCAGATAAGCCGCACCGCCCACCGCCATTAAGTAAACCGCTTTGTGCTTCTTAATTGACTCAACGGTTGCAGGGCCACGCTCTGCTTTACCAATCATGCCCATGATGCCAGTTTCTTCTAGCATCATGTCAGTAAACTTATCCATACGGGTTGAGGTCGTTGGGCCAGCAGGACCTACTGCCTCATCACCTACTGCATCTACTGGACCAACGTAGTAGATAAACTTGCCTTTGAAATCGACACCTTTAGGAAGGCCTTCGCCATTTTGCAGCATGGTTTGAATACGTTTATGCGCAGCATCACGACCCGTTAAGATCTTGCCTGATAGCAGAACCGTTTCACCAGTTTTCCACTGTTCAACATCAGCTTGAGTCACTTCATCAAGATTAACACGACGTGTATTCGCGCCTGCTTCCCACGTGATATCTGGCCACTCTTCTAGTTTTGGTGGCGTTAAGTCCGCTGGACCTGTTCCATCAAGCGTGAAGTGTACGTGACGAGTAGCCGCACAGTTAGGGATCAAACACACTGGCTTAGAAGCCGCATGCGTTGGCGCTGTTTTGATCTTCACATCAACCACCGTCGTTAGGCCACCAAGACCTTGCGCACCGATACCCAGTTTGTTCACGCGATTGAAGATATCTAAACGAAGCTCTTCTTCAGCATTTTCAGGACCACGTTCGATAAGCTCTTGGATATCAATGTGTTCCATTAGAGATTCTTTTGCCAGCACTGCCGCTTTTTCAGCGGTACCACCGATACCTATACCCAACATGCCAGGTGGACACCAACCAGCACCCATCGTTGGCAAGGTTTTTTCTACCCACTCAGCAACATCATCAGATGGGTTTAGCATCACCATCTTAGTCTTGTTTTCACTACCGCCACCTTTCGCCGCGATTTGAATTTCAACCTTGTCGCCTGGCACCATATTAATGTGCACAACCGCTGGCGTGTTGTCTTTCGTGTTAATACGCTTACCAGCAGGGTCCATTAGAACTGATGCGCGTAAAGGGTTGTCTGGGTTGGTGTACGCTTGGCGAACACCTTCATCAACCATTTGCTGCACCGTTAAGTCCGTTGAGTCCCACTTAACGCCCATACCAACGTTAACAAAGCAGGTTACAATGCCCGTGTCTTGACAGATTGGACGGTGCCCTTCTGCGGACATACGCGAGTTAATTAGGATTTGAGCAATCGCATCTTTCGCGGCTTGGCTCTCTTCTCGGTGATAGGCTTTTTCTAGGGCTTGAACAAAGTCTAAAGGGTGGTAATACGAAATGTATTGAAGCGCATCAGCAACACTGCTGATCACATCCTGCTGGCGAATTACGGTCATTGCATGCCTCGTTATATTTATGCTTCCTTTTGCTGCCGTACACAAACGCTTGCTTATCGATTGTAATAATTGCAAAACACTGATGTAGCGGCCTTTGATACCGATATGATACTCTTGCTTTCCTCAACACGCCATGTAATCAACGATCTCTTTGTCACAAAAAAAACAAATGAATAACATCAAACCAAATTGCATAGAAATCAAACCGATCAGCTACCAATTGGACCTTGCCGTTCAACACTTCGCTAACATTGAATCTCTACCTTGGGCGATGTTGCTGCGCTCCCCTTCTCAGAGTCATATCGATAGTCGCTTTGATATCTTAGTTGCTAATCCGATCGCAACGATTACAACAGATGGCGAGCAAAGCCTGATTACGATTCAGGACCAAACGACCACCTCGCAAGAAAACCCGTTCGATGTCATTAAGCAAGTTCAAAGTGAGTGTTTACCTCATCTAGATTACGACGGAAAACTGCCATTTATTGGTGGTGCGTTAGGATGTTTTTCTTATGACTTGGGCCGACGCGTCGAGCGAATGCCACAACTGGCAGAGCAAGACTTATCTACGCCAGATATGATGGTGGGTATCTACAGCTGGGCGTTGGTTGTCGATCATCGAGAACGATCCGCCTTCATCGTTGGGGAAAACATAGAGAAGCACTGGGAATGGCTAATCAGTCAAAAATCAGAGCAAGTCAGCGGGTTCAAGCTCAACAGTGATTGGCAGTCAAACATGACTAAACAAAGTTACAGTGACAAGTTTGCTCAGGTTCAGGAATATCTGCGTAGCGGTGACTGTTATCAAATCAACCTCGCACAACGCTTTCAAGCAAAATATCAAGGCAGTGAGTGGCAAGCGTATCAGAGGCTTGAACAGGTCAACCAAGGTCCTTTTTCTGCTTTTATCCGTACTGATAACGGGGCAGTGCTCAGCGTCTCTCCTGAGCGCTTCCTAAAAGTTAGAGGTAAGCAAATTGAGACGAAACCAATCAAAGGAACACGTCCTCGTAGTAAAGACAAAGCAACTGACCTGCAAGCGGCTCACGATTTAGCGAACGCCGAGAAAGATCAGGCTGAAAACCTGATGATCGTCGATTTACTGCGTAACGATGTCGGACGAGTGGCCAAACCCGGAAGCGTACATGTACCAAAACTGTTTGATATTGAAAGCTTCCCTGCGGTTCATCACCTAGTGAGTACCATTAGAGCAGAGCTGGATGAAGGCTACTCATCTGCCGATTTACTTCGCGCTTCTTTCCCGGGTGGCTCGATTACTGGTGCACCCAAGATTAGAGCTATGGAGATCATCGAAGAGTTAGAACCCCATCGCCGCAACGCTTACTGTGGCAGTATCGGCTACATCAGCCGCCACGGCAGAATGGATACGAGCGTCACTATTCGTACCTTAGTAGCAGAACAAGGTAATATGTATGTTTGGGCTGGCGGAGGCTTGGTCGCAGACAGTCAGTGCGACGCCGAGTATCAAGAGACTCTCGATAAGCTAAGTCGAATTTTGCCCGTACTACGCGACTAGATAATGTGCTGAAGGGCTTGATAAGCGACTATCAGGCCCATTTTTCTAGCATTAACTGCAAGTCTTTTGCTGAATACGGCTTGGTGAGGATGTCATCCATACCACACTCAATACACTTTTCTCTTTCTTCCAACGTTGTCCCCGCAGTTAACGCGATAATAGGCAACACATAGTTCTGCTCTCTCAAATATGTTGTAGCCTCAAAGCCATCCATCTCTGGCATCCTACAATCCATAAACACCAAATCGTAGTGCTTTCCTCCAAGAGCCGTAATCGCCTCTATTCCATTGTTCGCAATATCCGGTGTGATCGACAACTTCTTCAGCATCTGGTTAATGATCACTTGATTCATGCGAATGTCATCGACCACCAAAACCGAAATTTCTTCTAAAGGTTTATCTCTTAGAATGGCATCACTATTGGCTTCATTAACTGGCACCTTGTCGGTGACTTTGAGTGGAATTATCACTTTAAAGCAGCTGCCCTTTCCCACTTCACTTTCAAGGGTTATCGAGCCCGACATGAGTTCGACAAGGTTTTTACAAATTGCTAATCCAAGCCCCGTTCCTTCAAAATGACGCTTGGCCGTTCTATCTGCTTGAACAAACGGGCTATACAGTTCTTTTATCGCTTCTTCGGCAATACCAACACCTGTGTCGCTAACTGATATGGTTAAACGACCTGATTTCCAGAAGGTACTGACCGTAACGCTACCTTCTGATGTGAATTTAACTGCATTGCCAACCAGGTTTACTAATATCTGCCCTATTCGTTCAAAATCTCCGATAAAGCTGATTGGCAGGTCACCACTTTCAGAGATGGTAAACACTATCCCCTTTTCTCGAGCTTTGGGCTCAAAGATTCCATGGGTCATATTGCGTAATTCAGACCATTGGAATGTAGAAGGAATGAGCTCCATCATACCCGCGTTCATTTTACTGAAATCGAGGATATCGTTGATAATATGACGAAGGAGGTCCCCTGAGTGAGCTAAGTTGGTTAACAGGGTTCGCTGTTCTTCGTCTAACTCAGTGCTATCTAATAGCTCTGCGCTACCGAGCAAGCCGTTTAACGGAGTGCGCAACTCGTGGTTAATCATGGCGACAAATTCTTTGGTCGAGCGTTCTGATTCTTCCGCTCTAGTTCGAGCTTCTTGGTGACTCGATAAGATAATTTGGCGACTTATCGCGCTGCATAATAGCTCCCCAACCAACAGCATTTGACTGACAACAAAATCTCGACTGATTCCCTCTTCATTCACAAGCGCAGACAATATTCCTACTGCCTTATGATCAACTTCGATGGGTAAACTGAGGATGTTCTCCTTCCAAATCGCGTAGGGCTTAATATTGGTAACGTCAGCTCCTAAGCTTTCACCAAACTCGGTGCTATTCAAACTCGCGATACAATCCGCTTCAATATAAAGGTGGACTTTTTCCAGTGCAGAAGAAGACTCAAGGCACTCAAGAAAGCTCAGGATTAAACCATCATCAAGGGTTCGACTTAGAAAAGCGCGGCCAAAATGAATCAAAGCCTCATTAATTTGCTGCTCAAATTCGAGTTTATTTAAATCTTGTAGATTTTGGCGCTTAAGCTGGTTGAGCACCAATTGCAATTGTTGGTTAGTTTCGTACAGCTCCAAACTTTTCTGTTCGAGTAAAGTTTCAGCTTCCTTTCTTGCCGCTATTTCACGCGCTAATTTACGCTCTAAAGGGGAATCATTTGCCATTAAAGCTACTCGACCAAATTAACTGTAAAACGAACGTGACTCCCGTCATCTTCGACGTTCTTCATTGACATCGATAGCTCCTCGTTAAAGAACTCAGCGCACCCTTCCATCAAGCCTAGACAAACATAAGACATGCAACGGGCACTGACGTAATCAAACACCATTTCAGTTTCTGATTCAGAGATAAAGCGGAACGAGGGCGGGTTAGCTTCTGGGTAAAGCTTCTTGACCTCGATGTGAATGTAGTCTTCAACCAATTTAATAAATTGGAACGACGTCTTACACGCTTGTAGGCTATTATTATTAGGTAAGGTGTTATAAAGGTTATGAAAAACGGATTGTCCAAAAACACGCTGTAGCTCTTCAGGAGAGATGCCGGTTTTCTTACTTAGCTGAACTATCAGTTTAACTAAGTTACGGTGATCATAACTCCCTACCGCTGTATAGATTCCAGCGTCATCGCAATCAGCAAGTAGGCTGTCGAGTGCCTCTAGACCAAATTTTTGCTCTACGAGATCCATAAATTCAGTAAAGATAATCCCTTTCATCAGTGGCGCTATCCTTGCTTTAACTAACGTAGTAGAAAGCATGAGCCATATTTAAGGCTTTTACAAATAAAAACAGGAGCTAACGTGTTGTCAGAGTTAAACAAAAATCATCTCATTCAACGATTTCAATTACATCAGACGGTCGACTACCATCAAGAAGCTCTTAAGCGTGTCTCGCACTTAAACCAAAGCCACCTCCGTAAGGCATCGGTTCTTATTGGTTTTGTCGAAAGACCACACGGCCTCAATATTATTTTCACCAAACGCGCTCTTCACCTAAAACATCATCCGGGTCAGGTAAGCTTTCCTGGCGGAAAATTCGAACCAAGCGATAAGGATCTTTCGCACACTGCTCTACGTGAAACATTTGAAGAAGTCGGCATCAACCAAGAGCAGATCACAATATTTGGTCAAATGCCTGAACTCATCACTGTAAGTAAATTTACCGTCACACCATTTCTGGCATTTGTTTCTCCAGATTACAAAACCGTTATTGACAGAAATGAAGTGGATGAGATTTTTGAAGTACCCGCAAATATCGTTCTAGATCGGCAAAATTTACATAGTCAGAAATTTCAGATTAATAATTTCTCACATCGTGTTTTTGGATTGTCCTATAAACAACATTTTATTTGGGGGATGACAGCCCAAATTATTCAAGCAATGCAGAATCATATTATGCATCAATGTTAACAAAGCAACACATTGAACAAGGTTTGTTCACATTAGTTTAATTCTCTATCAATAAAGCAAACGTTTACTCGCGACGAATAACTACCTTTGCAATAGTAACATTAGAAAAACTAATATATTGGATTAACATAAATCACTAGTAGCACATCATTTTCGTGACCAAAAACGCCTTTTTGACATATCATGTTATAACTCGCATCAATTCATGATTTAGATCTGGTTTTCGTGCAAGATTTTTTTGCAAAATTGCGCCTGACTTATTTCCTGTTCCCAAAAATGAGTATCACAAAATGAATACTACTACTTCTGCGGCTACAACCGCACAATCCCCTAGTAAGTTTACTTACAAGGACTTCACTTGGTGTCTGTCACTTTTCGGTACTGCCGTAGGCGCTGGTGTACTTTTCCTTCCAATTAAGGCAGGTGCTGGCGGTTTCTGGCCATTAGTTATCCTTGCTCTAATTGCTGCACCAATGACTTGGTTTGCACACAAATCTCTTGCACGTTTCGTACTTTCTGCGAAAAACCCTGAAGCTGATATCACTGACACTGTTGAAGAACATTTTGGTAAGACTGGCGCAAACCTTATTACTTTTGCCTACTTCTTCGCTATCTATCCAATCGTGCTTATCTACGGTGTTGGTATCACAAATACAGTTGACTCTTTCCTAGTTAACCAAATGGGTATGGAATCTATCCCACGCTGGCTACTTTCTGGTGCGTTAATCGCAGCTATGACCGCTGGTGTAGTATTTGGTAAAGAGCTAATGCTAAAAGCGACATCTGCACTGGTTTACCCACTCGTTGCAATCCTGCTCGCGCTTTCTTTCTACCTTATCCCTGACTGGAACAGTTCAATGATGTCAGTTGCACCTGATTGGTCTGCAATGCCATCTGTTGTTTGGCTAGCAATTCCAATCATCGTGTTCTCTTTCAACCACAGTCCTGTGATTTCTCAGTTCTCTAAAGAACAGCGTCGCGTACACGGTGATGATGCAGTTAAGAAAACTGACGCGATCACTGGTGGCGCTGCGATGATGCTAATGGGCTTCGTAATGTTCTTCGTATTCTCTGTAGTACTTTCATTGTCTCCAGATCAGCTAGCAATGGCTCAAGAACAAAACATCTCTGTTCTTTCTTACCTAGCGAACGTTCACGAATCTCCACTAATCTCTTACATGGGCCCTCTAGTGGCTTTCGCAGCAATCACTTCAAGCTACTTTGGTCACTTCCTAGGTGCTCACGAAGGTCTAGTTGGTCTAATCAAGTCTCGCTCTGAAACGTCAGTAAGCAAGATTGAAAAAGCGTCTCTAATCTTCATCGTTGTCACAACTTGGGTCGTGGCTATCGTTAACCCAAGTATCCTTGGCATGATTGAAACAATGGGTGCTCCAATGATTGCGGCTATCCTGTTCCTAATGCCTGTATTCGCAATGCAGAAAGTACCAGCAATGGCTAAGTACAAAACTTCAGCACCTGTACAGATTTTCACTGCTCTTTGTGGTATTGCAGCAATTACTTCTGTAATCTACGGCGCTCTTTAATCTAGACACTTTTATAAAGTCTGATTAATCCAAGAATATAACGATAATAATAAGCCTCCCTCTCCCCTTGGGAGGCTTTCTTTTGAGGTAATCGATATGATTAGTGTTTTTGACATCTATAAAATCGGTGTTGGTCCTTCAAGCTCACATACAGTGGGACCAATGAAAGCGGGTAAAGAATTTATTGATGATTTACGTTCAATGGGAAAATTGCGCGACATCACTAAAATCACCGTTGACGTATATGGATCACTATCACTGACAGGGAAAGGTCACCACACAGATATCGCTATCATCATGGGTCTTGCTGGCAACACCCCTGAGAAAGTAGATATCGACTCTATCCCGGGCTTCATTGCTCGTGTTGAAGAAACCGAACGCCTTCCTGTTGGTATGCACTGTCACACAGTATCATTCCCGAGAGATGGTGGTATGAACTTCCATACTACTAACCTTGAGCTACACGAAAACGGCATGCAGATCCACGCTTGGATCGGTGAAGAAAAAGTGTATTCAAAGACTTACTACTCTATCGGCGGTGGTTTCATCGTTGATGAAGAGAACTTCGGTAAAGAAGAAACGAACCCAGTGAAAGCACCTTACGAATTCACAACAGCAGAAGAGTTAGTGAACCAATGTAAGGAAAATGGGCTTTCTATCAGCACGATGGTTATGAAAAACCAAGCAGCTTTGCACTCTGATGAAGAGTCTCGCACATACTTCGCAAACATCTGGAAGACAATGCGTGACTGTATGGACCGCGGCATGAACACAGAAGGCATCTTACCTGGACCTCTACGCGTTCCCCGTCGTGCTGCAGCGCTTCGTCAGCAGCTTTTAACGTCTGAGAAAACAACTAACGATCCTATGTCTGTTGTAGACTGGGTGAACATGTTCGCTTTCGCAGTAAATGAAGAGAACGCAGCAGGTGGCCGCGTAGTTACTGCACCAACGAACGGTGCATGTGGCATCATCCCAGCGGTATTGGCTTACTACGATAAGTTCATTCAAACAGTAACAGAGAAAGATTACATCCGCTACTTTGCCGCTTCTGGCGCAATCGGTGGTCTTTACAAACGTAACGCGTCTATCTCTGGTGCTGAAGTGGGCTGTCAGGGTGAAGTTGGCGTTGCGTGTTCTATGGCAGCGGCGGGACTTGCTGAGCTTATGGGTGGTAGCCCAGAGCAAGTATGTATGGCGGCAGAAATCGCAATGGAGCACAACTTAGGTCTTACTTGTGACCCTGTTGCTGGCCAGGTACAGGTTCCATGTATCGAGCGTAACGGTATTGCTGCTGTAAAAGCGATTAACTCGACTCGTATGGCTCTACGTCGTTCTTCTGCACCTACCGTTTCTCTAGATAAGGTTATTGAAACCATGCTAGAGACAGGTAAAGACATGAACGCGAAATACCGCGAGACTTCTCAAGGAGGTCTAGCGATCAAAGTAATATGTTAAGTTAACTTAGCATCGCGCCATAGATGGCCAACACTCATACACATCCCTTCCCACATACAATTCCTGCCGAAACTAAACTCGTAAGTATTTAGTTTCGGCACAACCCATACATCGCCGATAAAGCCCTAACTTCATTATTACTAACACGATTCTGACGTTATTCTAACGTTCGGAATATTTGCAATTCAATTAAGTTACCTACAATGCCATCAATAATAGCTGCAATAGAATTTAGTTGAGATGAGATAGGTAATATGAGCCATAGCAATAATGTTTTAGAACGCACTGTGGTTTCTAAACATAAGGAGTTAAGGAGAGAGACAAACAGTTCATTGGTACGAATGAGCATTGGCTTATGCGATCATGAGGAGTATATGAGAACCCATGTATCCAGTAATATTAATATTGATTTCTCATTTCGTTTTCATGGTAAGAAACTATCCGAAATGCAAACTCTTCATAACATTGCTTATGAAGAAGGAGTCCACATTGTCGATGACTACCATAAAATCAATTCTCCCATTTGTAACCTATTTGCCGCCAAGGGCATCATGTCATCACTTACCTTACCCATTACATTAGGTAGTAAAGTTCTTGGTTTTCTTTTCTTTAACTCTACAGAGCCTAACTTCTTTAGAGAAAGTGGTACATTTGACGCTTGTAAACGAGCTTTTTCTTCTCTAAAAATGGAGATAGTCTCATATTATACTTCTGTTACCAGTGCGTGCTTGGTTGCCTCTTCTTTAACGTCAGCTATTGCATTGAAGTATGTTGATATCGACACTCAAGAAAGCAGAATTAAAAGCATAGTCAAACACCTCTGCTTAAATAATCAAAGCTACCTAAATATCAGTGACAAATTTGCCTTTGATTTAATTGAGTTTGCGGCGCTACATGACGTAGGTAAGATTGCGATCCCTGATGCAATTCTTTTAAAACCAGGTAGATTAATCCACGATGAATTTGAAATCATCAAAACGCACCCCATTGAAGGACATGAGTTATTAGAGCGTATTTTTTCCCAATCTGATATCGATGACGACTGTAAGTCAATTATGAAAAACATCACGCTCTACCATCATGAAAAACTCAATGGCACGGGCTACCCATTTGGTCTAATGGGCGAAGAAATCCCGATAGAGTCTCGAATCCTTGCTGTTGCAGATATTTACGAAGCCTTAACTTCTGAGCGCATATACAAATCAGCTTGGTCACATGAGCAAGCTTTGGCGATATTAGAACAAATGGCGGATAGAAATGAAATTGACGCTGTACTTGTCAAATCTATGCACAGTTACGGGAATTAACCAAAACTTATTGCTCGGAAATTAGCCGCCCTTACAAAAAAGCGAAGATTCCTTCGCTTTTTCTAATAGAGACAATGAGTTACTCTTCGCCCTTGTAAATACAACCCGCTGTGCAAGTTTCCTTAATTTCAACCTTACTTAACAATGGTAAGCTTGGTTTGAGCTGTTGCCAGATCCACTTTGCCAGAACTTCACTGGTTGGATTCTCAAGCCCTTCGATATCATTAAGGTAGTAATGGTCAAGACGATCATAAATCGGCTTGAATGCCGCTTTTATCTCTGAAAAGTCGACGACCCACCCTGTATGCGGGTCAACTTCACCTTCTACATAAAGGCGAACTAAGAAAGAATGTCCATGTAAACGACCACACTTATGACCTTCCGGTACATTTGGTAAGTGGTGTGCCGCTTCAAACATGAATTCTTTGTATAGTTCCGTTCTCATATTGGTTCTCAGGCTTTTAGAAAGACAGGCAATACTATGTAATTCCTCTCGCCGTGACAAGGTTAGACCGTAGTGAGAGTGTTTCACACTATTAAGTTTAGCCACAATACCCTCTTTCCGCCGAAAAACCGTCACAACGCCAAATTTTTGCTTACACACACTTTACATCACATTTACAATATCCATACATAGAGTGCGGTCACATTATAAATTTCAAGCGATTCCCCAAAGGGGATATTTAAGCGATCATTTTTGATGTCTATTCCAATAATTAAACCATCTATCTAAAAATGCGCTCAACAATTACAACAAAACTCTTAGTTACGTTAGTGGCCGTTTTTGGCATCGTCTTACTCGCGTCAACAAGCTATCAATACTTTCAGCAAAGGGAGCTTATCAACTCTGTTCTAAGCGAACAGCTACACGATAAGGCAAGCAACTATTTCGATAGTCTCAATATGATGATGCTGACTGGCACAATGGTTCAAAAAGAGACCCTACGTCAGAAAGCATTGACCCAAGAAGGCATTGAAGATGTTCGGGTATTACGTGCCGACGCAGTAAACAAACTGTATGGGCCCGGCAATGAAAACCAAACCCCCGTTGACGATATTGATAAACGAGCGTTGGCTGGCGAAACCGTCATCGAACCCTTTTCTGCAGATTGGGGGAAAGGTTTAGTTATCGCTTTGCCAATGAAATCGAGCGAAAATTACCGCGGAACCAATTGCGTCGCATGTCATATGGCTCCTGAAGGCGAGGTACTTGGTGCGATTCGACTGGAGTACAATTTGAGCCATGTCAATTCGCTGATCAATACTCAAACAATGACAGCGATTGGTATTATGGCAGTCATCTCTTTTGCGGGGTTCCTATTAACGATGGGGCTCATTCGTAAGATAATAGTACGACCACTTCAGCAAACGTCACGCTTTATGACCCAGGTCAGTGAAAACAAAAACTTATCAACTCGACTACCAGAGAAAAGTAAGGATGAAATCGGCACCTTAGCGAACTCAATCAACTCGTTTATGGGGACGGTCTCAGATAGTTTAGAAAAGGTACAAGACACTTCGCACAAGCTGAATGCTTCTGCTAACCAACTGACTAGCGTCGCACAAATCACAGAGCAAGCAGCTGCCGATCAACAAAGCGAAACGGCTGAAGTACAGAATAATGTGGAAGGGATACAAGACCAACAGGTCAATGTAGAGCAAGCCACCTTAACGGCATCAGCTCTCATCAATCATACCGCCGACGTAGCATGTAAAAGTGCTAACCAAGCCCACAATGCAAGCAGCGAGATAAAGAACCTAGTTACCAGCATTGAAGAAGTGAAATGCAAGATAATGACCCTCAATGAACAGACTGGAGAGGTTTCTTCTATATTGAGTGTTATTAGTGGCATCGCCGATCAAACCAATCTTCTGGCCTTGAATGCCGCCATCGAAGCCGCTCGTGCAGGTGAGCAAGGCCGAGGTTTTGCTGTGGTTGCTGATGAAGTCCGCCACCTAGCATCGCGTACCGCTGAAGCAACGGGCAGTATTGAATCGATTATCCACCAATTCCAACAAGGCAGTGAAGAGTCTCTGGCATCTGCCGATCGCGTTTGCGAACAAGCGCATCAAAGCTCAACGGATATTGACGCGTTATCTATTGAAATGAATGGCGTAGTCAAAGAGATGAAGCAAGTGCTCGATCATGCACAGAACATCCAACAGCAGACGCAATCAACCACCCATGCAACCAAAGATGTTCAGCAAAAGGTTGAAACAATTACTTCTCACGCGAACAACACATCGAAATCTGCGGCTGAGACTCGTGGGATCAGCAATGACTTGGAAGAGCTGTCCAATCACCTTGAATCACTTATCAATCAGTTCACCTTTCCAAAATCAAATAACAAGCCTTAATGCCAACAGGTGTAAAACCTCATGATTAATAAGAAGCGCTCAGTGATGAGCGCTTCTTATCGGTCATCCAACTTGATTTAGCAGATAACTCGACGTTTCCAAAAGTGTTTAGTGTGTAATAGACACTGCAGATAAGTCTTCATGCTTGTGGTACATAGCATGTTTGTCGATGAGCTTCGCACTCATGGTATCCATTCCTATAACTTCAACATTCGCACCCTTTTTTCGAAATTTGAACACAACCTTATCCAGTGCTTCCACCGAGGTGTTATCTAAAAAGGACGCGTCAGAAATATCAATCGTTACTAAGGAGGTCGCTTTGTCATAATCGAACAAGTCGACAAACGCATCAGAAGAAGCAAAAAAGACGTGGCCTTTTACTCGGTGGGTAGTATTCTGCTTATTCGTCACCACTTCATCAGATATAAAAACCATGGATTTACTAGCATGGGCATAAAACAAGGCGGATAGAACCACGCCGACCAAAACACCTAGCGCTAAGTTGTGAGTAAACACAACCACCGCAACAGTTGCTAACATGGTGATATTGGTGGGTAATGTATGATCTTTAAGCTCTACAATAGAACGCCATGAGAACGTACCAATCGATACCATGATCATCACAGAGACCAACGCGGCCATAGGTATTAACTTTAACCAATCAGACACAAATACCACCATCAATAATAATCCGACACCAGCAACCATGCTTGATAGTCTGGTCAAGCCGCCAGATTTAATGTTGATAATCGATTGACCAATCATTGCACAACCAGCCATACCACCAAACAGTGATGCGATGATGTTAGCGATACCCTGTCCTTTACATTCGTTGTTCTTGTTGCTTTCTGTATTAGTAAGATCATCAACTATCGTCGCGGTCATCAATGATTCCAAAATGCCTACAACTGACAGAGCAATAGAATAAGGAAGAATGATTTCGAAGGTATTAAGCGTGAATGGAATATTTGGGATTAAAAAGACAGGAAGTGAATCTGGGAGTTTACCCATATCTCCTATTGTCCTGACATCTAAACCCAATAACAAACTAATGAGGGTAATTACGATGATTGCCACCAAAGGCGAAGGTATCACTCTGCCAAATTTGGGGAAGTAAGGCAGCAAATAAATAATCGACAATCCTAACCCAACCAACAGATAAACACTCGAAGGGACGTTGATCAACTCCGGTAGTTGAGCCATAAAAATGAGTATAGCGAGCGCGTTGACAAAACCGGTAATCACCGATTTGGAAACAAAATTCATCAAATTGCCTAGCTTTAAATAACCCGCTGCAATTTGAATCACGCCTGCCAGAAATGAAGCAGCGAGTAAGTATTCTAGTCCGTACTCTTTTACTAAGGTGACCATTAACAGAGCCATTGCCCCAGTAGCACCTGAAATCATGCCCGGACGGCTACCAACCAAAGCGGTCACAACACAAATACAAAAAGACGCGTAAAGCCCAACTTTGGGATCGACACCTGCGATAATGGAAAATGCGATAGCTTCCGGAATCAATGCAAGTGCAACTACAATCCCAGACAATAAATCTCCTTTAACATGTGATAACCAGTGTTTTTTTAAATAATTAAGCATGTAATTCTCTTTTACTGATACAGCCAGTCCTGCCTTGTTCAAGCATAATTTGATCGACTGTTTTTCATGAATGAGCGAGCGCTCGAAAAGTGCGGGTGTATAGAGAATACAGGGGCTAAGGCGGCGTAATTAACACGTTAATATTAAACTCCTCTAGTTGTTCATTGACTTGGTACTTAAGATTGTGAGTAAGCTCCAAGGTAACTGAAGCCGCGTTAATATAGAGTGACTTCTTACCAAATCACACTTGCATTTTCTAAAACAAAGACTCCAATTATGCAACACAAGATCAAGCAAAAAACCACCCCAAAATGATTTTTATCGCTTACATACTCAATATTTCTTTCAACAAGTAACAATAATGGTTGAAGCTCGCTGAATGACAGGTAATATGTTCCATTGATTTAAATAAAGTTTATACAACTCAATGTTTCGACTGTTTTTTGTTCAAATTTAGCGAACCCTAAACAAATGGTTGCAAACCTTGCGTTGAATTTGTCCCTCAATGGAGAATGAAACCAACATGACTTACGCGCCTGTAAAAGACGTACTTGGCGGCAAGCTAGCTGTAGACAGTGAAGTAACTGTTCGCGGTTGGATCCGTTCACGTCGTGATTCCAAAGCTGGAATCTCTTTCCTTGCCATTTATGACGGCTCTTGTTTCGACCCGATTCAGGCCGTGGTCCCTAATAATCTTAATAATTACGAAGACGAAGTACTTAAGCTAACTACTGGCTGTTCTGTCGAAGTAACAGGTAAGATTGTTGAGTCTCCTGCAAAAGGTCAAGACTTCGAACTAGCCGCAACTGACGTAAAGGTTGTTGGCTGGGTTGAAGATGCAGACACTTACCCAATGGCTAAAACTCGCCACTCAATCGAATACCTACGTGAAGTTGCTCACCTACGCCCACGTACAAACGTAATTGGTGCAGTAGCGCGTGTTCGTAACTGTCTATCTCAAGCAATCCATCGCTTTTACCACGAACAAGGCTTCTTCTGGGTATCGGCTCCGCTAATTACAGCTTCTGATGCAGAAGGCGCTGGTGAAATGTTCCGCGTATCAACGCTAGACATGGAAAACCTACCTCGCACAGACAAAGGCGACGTTGACTACAACGAAGATTTCTTCGGTAAAGAGACATTCCTAACGGTATCTGGCCAGCTAAACGCAGAAGCTTATGCTTGTGCCCTAAGCAAAGTGTACACGTTCGGCCCAACTTTCCGCGCTGAAAACTCAAATACGAGTCGCCACCTAGCTGAGTTCTGGATGGTTGAGCCTGAAGTCGCATTCGCTGACCTAGACGACGTTGCTAAGCTATCTGAAGATATGCTCAAGTTCGTATTCAAGGCTGTGCTAGCTGAATGTCGTGATGACCTTGAGTTTTTTGCTCAACGCATCGACAAAGAAGCGATTACTCGTCTAGAGCAGTTCGTATCTTCTGATTTCGCCCAAGTTGACTACACAGACGCAATCCAAATCCTGCTAGATTCTGGTCGTGAGTTCGAATTCCCTGTTGAATGGGGCATCGATATGTCTTCTGAGCACGAGCGCTACCTTGCTGAAGAACACTTCAAAGCACCAGTTATCGTTAAGAACTACCCGAAAGACATCAAAGCATTCTACATGCGTGCTAACGATGACGGTAAGACAGTAGCGGCTATGGATGTTCTAGCACCTGGTATCGGTGAGATCATTGGCGGTTCTCAACGTGAAGAGCGTCTAGATATTCTAGACGAGCGTATGCGTGAAGTAGGTATCGACCCAGAGCACATGAACTGGTACCGCGACCTACGTAAATACGGCACTGTGCCACACGCTGGTTTCGGTCTAGGCTTTGAGCGTCTAGTGTCTTACGTTACTGGTATGGGCAACGTTCGTGACGTTATCCCGTTCCCACGTACACCACGCTCAGCGAACTTCTAATAAGCTAGTAAGCTTTATCTATAAAAACGGTCCTGTTCAGGACCGTTTTTTCATTCGACAATTTAAAACCGCCGAACCAATAGCATACTAGGTATCAGCAACCGTAAGTTTGTTTAATATAACTCTCGAATTGCTCACACATTTGCTCATCAGAACCTTGGTTATTAGCCAACTCTTGGCTGCCATCGACCACTTTAATTGTCGCATTAAGTGAAGCCACTTGAGCTCTTTGACGTCTTGCTAACCCTGCAATCTTCTGTTGCTGCTCAGCCCATGCTTGTTGTGGTGATTGATTACACGAATCCGCAAGATACTTCGCGTTAAAGCCTTCCCCAGTCAAACTAATAATCGTCTCGTTATGAGATCTTTGATTCCCGGCATGCCAATAGTGTTTCGCTAACAGAGGCCCAATTTCCGGGTTATCGGTCAAGTAGCCAAACTTATCTAAGAAGTACGCACGCGTTTGGTAAACAGCCATGTGCGCTAACAAGTAGCCGTGATATGCACAAGCCGCTTCATCAGAAATTAGGTGCGGAATAGCCATCAAAGGACGAGGACTACATTCGATCCCCAAAATCTGCTTTTCACACTCACGAGCCAATGCTGTAATGCGCTCTGGAGTCAGCTCCTCATCATTCAATTGATAAAGAGCACGTTCAAAATATGGCACCACAAGTATGCTGCGCTCTTGGTAAGCCGCAAAAGGTTGGCTGCTGTTAATCATCGCTTGAATGATCTCATCAGGGACCGGATTACCATCTGCATCTAAAGCGTACTGTTTTAGCCAATCTGCATCATTTAGCAAGCTATCACAGAACATCGATTGTGTTTCAGCGTACGCCATCGAGGTTGGAGCAAATTCTTGGGAAAAACACGGCGCATTCATTTTAACGTTAGCAAAATGTGCAGCGTGGCCACCTTCATGGAACAAAGTGTTAATACCAGAGTAACCACTGCCAATTTGGTCTGGCTTAGCGTTACTGGTAAAGTTAACTTGAGCAGGAATCCACTCATTCTGGTCATAGAAAGATGGAACGGGGCCATGACAGAAGCCGTTTTGGTATTTTCCTTTTCTATCAAGTAAATCCAACGTGAGCTCTGCTTGCGAATATTCAATATTGAGACGGCCAAATGACTCAACCCAACGACGTAAAGATTTCGAAAACGGAACATATGGGTCTAGGTCACGCATTGCGTCACCGGAATATGAATAGACAAAGTTGTGGCCCGTTAACGCATTTTGACCTTTCTCTTCAGCAAGACTCGCTAAACTGGAAAGATTCGCGTCGCGAGTACGCACTTCAAAATCATCTAGAATCGCAAACAACTCTTGTGACGACATCATCTCTTTTTTCGCGACAGAATAATCAAAGAAACTATCGTAGCCGAGAGATTGAGCAAATTGGTTACGCAGTTTTATTAACTCAATGAAACCATTTTCAAGAAGCCATTGCTCTAAATTAAGGAGTGCCTGATGCGCTGACTGACGAGCGTCTTCATTATCATTGGTGCGAATAGCCGCAGCCAATACAGGTAGTGAACCTTCGACTTGATTGCCATTTTCATCTTGATAATAGAGCGTATGTTTTTGCTTTTTCTCAAACAAAGTGGCTTCAAATGCGATCAGTTCATTTTTCAGTGCTTGCGCTTCGTTACCTTCAATTGCGTGGGATTGAAACATCGCTAACCAACCTTGCAGACCAATGCGTGTTTGCTGTCTTTCGCTCGCATCGGCAATAGAATCGACCTTTTCTAGCTGCTGTTTGATGGTTGTAATCTGCTCAGCATCACTCAAGAAACTCGTCCATGCGGTTTGCGCTTTGGTAGAGCCATCATGATCATCACTGATCCCCATGTACGTTTCCCAAAAGAAGTCCTCTTTGCAACGGTGGATGGCAAGATAACGTCGGTTTAGGTCGTTGAGATATTCGGTTGCAGTCATTTGGGTCCTTCAAATATTAACTTAGTGTAGAGAAGAGATTATGACACGCTTTGATCGTATTTAGGAAACGCGGGGCATATCGAACTCTTGGGTCAGCATAAATTCTAACACTGCTCATAGGGCTATTAACCCTTCGATTAATCTGAGCGATTAGAACGCGCCGCAGAATGTATTCCAAATAGGCATAAACCAAACATGACAAAAGGTATCGCTGCCGCCGTGTATTCTACCCAAGCGATTCCTTCAAATGATTTGGTTAAAATCAAATGCCCCACAACTAAGAGCAAGGCGAGCACAATGGCGACGCCAATCAGACGAACTTCATTGTTAATGTTCTGCTTTTCCATACTGTCACCACATTTAAATAACTCTCGCTATTTCAGCATAAACAGTGAGTTAAGAAGCAGTACAGTTATGGCAAAAATTAACCAAGCAGTTACCCCGCTATCTTTGATGCGATAAGTTTCAACGCCTGATCAAGTTCCGGGCTAGGTTTAAACGATGTGTTCAATCGCATAAAATTACCGTGCAACTTATTGTCACCAAATAGTCCGCCGAAACCAAAGGTAACGCCTTGTTTGAGAGCGAAATTAAATAAACTATGAGTATCGATGTGCTTTGGTAACTCTATCCAGATAAAATAGCCACCGTTGGGCACATGGACTGTCACTTGCTCCCCTAATAATCGATTAAGCAAAGAGACAACGTACTCTTGCCTCGTTTCCAACTCTTTACGTAACTTCCTTAAGTGATTATCAAAGCTTTCGTGAGTCAGAAAATGCGCAACGCCTTGTTGAATTGGCGCGCTGCCCGATAGCGTGGAAATTAATTGCAGCTTTTGAATTGGTTCGTTAAACCGTCGATTGACCACCCAGCCAATTCGATAACCCGGACAGAGCACTTTAGATAATGAGCCGCAGAGCAACACGTCTTCTTTATTATCCCAAGCCTTAAGCGGTTTAGGCTTATCATTGCCAAAGTGCAACTCGGAATAAACATCATCTTCAATCAACTTTACCTTGTATTGACTAGCCAGTTGCACAACGGCTTGTTTCTTCTCATCACTTAACGTGGACCCGGTAGGATTATGAAAATTAGCCATCAGCCACAATGCTTTAATATCGTGTTTCTTGAAAGCTTCTTCCAAAATTTGGATATTCAGGCCCTGTTTGGGGTCAACTGGGATTTCAATGGGCTTTAAACCAAGACGCTCCACCGCTTGCAATGCACCATAGAAGGTCGGCGTTTCGATTGCGACATAATTTCCCGGCTTCGTCACCACTTGTAAACTGAGGTTCAGCGCTTCAAGTGCACCAGAAGTGATAACAATATCTTGGTGAGAAACATCGACCCCTTGCCTGAGATAACGCTGAGCAATCAGTCGCCTTAAATCTTCATTACCCGGTGGCATATTCGATACAACGCTTTGCGCTGACATCTTACGCCCGGCGCTCGCTAAATGGCGATTTAATGTCGCAATCGGAAATAAGCTAGGGTCAGGGAATGCTGATCCAAATGCCACCGAAGCCCGACCATTCGATTGAAGGAAATCAAATAATGTGTCATTGAACTCAGGCAATATTGGGGGATCTTCTAGCTCAGCTTCAGCTCCCCTCTCAAGAATTGCGGTAACAAAGTAACCTGACTGTGGGCGCGCATTGAGCCACCCTTCAGATTCCAATAATTGATAAGCTTGTAGGACAGTAGCTGGGCTGACAGAGAAGCTTTGACTTGCCGCCCGGATCGACGGAATCTTCTCTCCTGCTCTCCAAGTTTGCGATTTAATCTGTTCTTTAAGTTGTTGTGCGAGCTGTTGATATCGGTTCATTGTTCCCTCTTTCTTACCCGAACCATATCATAGTTCACAAAATCAAAGAGTTACTTATCTCTCGCCACTAACATAAGTTTATAACGAACTCTGTTTGTTGCGATACGTCACATTAAATATTAATAACTCTGTTACATTTATCAGGTTAAAGTGATCCAATTAACCTTAATAACAGGGATAAGAATAATGAAAAAGTACGATTCATCACATATCGAGTACAAAGGCGAAAGTAACGGCGTTCATAGTTGGACAACGCCAAGTGGCCAGCCTTATTACTGGCACCCTGATTGGCTACATATTGCAGAAGATGCAACAGGCTCTCACCCTAAACAAGAGCTTGAGGTAACTGAAGGTGAAGTGGCTACAGAAAAACACGCAGTGAAAGCGATTCTTTCTCATATTAATGATTGGGCCAAAAATAAGCTAAGTTCTACTCCTGACATCGAAACTCAAGCTCGCGAGTCAGAAATTAATCTCAAGAAGTAACCTCTCTTCAACCAGTAATATCAGTTCCATGTCAGTCTTGGCATGGAACTATCTTGCCATGACCCCTACCCCACAACCGTACTAATCTTTAGAACGAATTCAAATCTACAACTATTGTTGTAAAAAAGTGTTCACAAGTGAAATTTGGCGATATGATGCCGGATCTTTATCACTAGTGGTTATGAATACTATTCTTATTCATAGCGGAAACGAAAGGCGCAGGGGCTAGATAATGGTAAATTCAAACTATAATGCACCTCTTACACTCAAACTTTACGTAGTAGCTGCACTAATTTTTGGTATCTATGGCGGGCGCGTTTGCCCTATGCTCGAAACATTAACGGCTAGTCAGATACTCTTCCATATATCAGTCACCTATGGAATCGTTTTTTTATTACGTCACTATTTGCTGAAAAGCCACTCCCTCGTCGCTGAAAACAGGCTTGCCCAGCTTGATGCAACTTTGTTTTTCTTAGCCAGCATTCCTCTTGCACAATTTTACAATTCTCACTATGACTTTCCGCTTGATAGTAATTTGAAGGTGCTGGTGGGCATGACGCTGTTTGGTTTCTTCACTGGGTTAATCTTACAGTTAACTGCGAAGCTCGATCAATTCGACAGCCTTTCCAATCAACAGCGTCGTAATATTGAGCTAAGTGGCGAACGCCAATCTATGGTCAAGCAGATGATCATCATGGTAAGTTTACTGATAATCACCTTGTCGACAATGCTCGCAATGGTCGCTATTAAAGATATATTTTGGCTAGAGCATAATCCAGAGCGTGTGCTTGATGGCACCGGTAGGATCAGTGTAATCAAAGAATTTATCTATATTGTATTTGTATTGGGTGGGTATACCATCACCATTATGGTGTTGTGGTCAAAACTTATGCAAAAAATCCTCTTGGCTCAAGAATACTCATTGATAGAAGTTACCAAAGGCAATATTAATACTCGATTGCCCATTTTCGAGCATGACGAATTGGGAAGTATGGCGTCACTAACCAATGAAATGTTGGACAGCTTACAGTCTAGCCAAGAAGAAGTTAAAACAACCCGTGACGTGGCCATCATTAGCCTATCCGCCCTCGCTGAGTCACGTGATAATGAAACGGGTGCACATATATTAAGGACCCAAGAGTATGTCAGGGCTCTCGCGCAATATCTGAGCCAGTTCGAACAACATCAAGCCTTACTCACTGACAGCTATATCGAGCTACTCTACAAATCTGCGCCGCTACACGATGTGGGCAAAGTCGGCATCCCTGACCAGATATTGCTAAAGCCTGGGAAGTTAACTGATGAAGAGTTTGAAGTAATGAAGGGGCATCCTGAAATTGGTGCCAAAGCCCTATCGATGGCCGAGCAACAACTTGGTAGTAACTCCTTCTTGCAGCTCGCTAAGGAAATATCCCTGACTCACCATGAAAAGTGGGATGGTAAAGGCTATCCTAACGGTCTAAAAGGCGAAGAAATTCCCCTTTCAGGTCGATTAATGGCATTAGCCGATGTTTATGATGCACTTATTTCCGAACGTGTATACAAAAAAGCGTTCAGCCATGACAAGGCGAAATCGATTATCCTTGAAGGAAATGGACAACACTTTGACCCGCAAATCGTAGACGCTTTCCTAGCCATAGAGCATGAGTTTGTTGCGATTGCTGACAAATATCGTGGGCTTGAAAAACAAGAAAATGAACTTGAGCGCGAACAGCTCCAACTGTTTACTTCGAGCCCTGCTTAATTTCCTCATCAATTTCATGTGTTCAACTATCCCTTTCAGTATAAAAGTGCAAGGGATAGTTGTTTTAAATCCCTCAAATTGACCTGAGTAAACGCTAAACGTTTATATTTCACTATTTTCTTCCTTTCGCTGTTGTCACTCATCGTTTAGACAGGTATAAATGAACGAGTTATTTATATTTTCCCTTCGATTAACACGGATGACGATTATGTTTGAAAAAGTAGTTGCGGCTCCTGCGGACCCGATTCTAGGCCTAACTGAAGAGTTTAAAAAAGACACTCGCTCAGAAAAAATTAACCTAGGTGTTGGTATTTACAAAAATGAACAAGGTGAAACCCCTGTTCTTGCGACGGTAAAGAAAGCCGAAGCTGCACTTATTGAAACGGAAAAAACCAAATCATACTTAACAATCGAAGGGACAGCAGAATACGCATTAGCGGTTCAAAAACTTCTATTCGGTGCTGATGCAGAGATCGTTGCAGACAAACGTGCAAAAACCGCGCAAGCACCAGGTGGTACAGGTGCGCTTCGCGTTGCTGGTGAATTCATTAAGCGTCAGTTAGGTGATGCTAAAATCTGGATCAGCAACCCGACATGGGCAAACCACAACGGTGTATTCACTGCTGCGGGCATCCAAACGGCTCAGTACAGCTACTACAACGCTGAAACTAAAGATAAAGACTTTGCATCTATGATCGCTGACCTAGAGAAAGCGGCAGAAGGTGATATCGTTCTACTGCACGGCTGCTGTCACAACCCTACTGGTATTGATCCAACAGTTGAAGAGTGGGAAACACTAGCGAAGCTTGTAGCTGATAAGAAGCTATTACCTCTATTTGATTTCGCTTACCAAGGTTTCGCTAAAGGCGTAGAAGAAGACGCGCAAGGTCTTCGTATTTTTGCTAAGTACAACAAAGAAATCCTAGTCGCGAGTTCATTCTCTAAGAACTTCGGCCTATACAATGAGCGTGTTGGTGCCTTCACACTCGTAGCTGAGTCTGAAGAAGTAGCTACGACTGCGTTCTCTCAAGTGAAGGCGATTATTCGCTCTATTTACTCTAACCCACCAGCGCACGGTAGTTCCGTTGTCACTCATATTCTAAACAACGCTGAACTCCGTGCAGAATGGGAAGCGGAAGTCGCTGAAATGCGCGATCGCATCCAAGCTATGCGTGAGCTATTTGTGGTCACTTTGAAAGAGCAAGGTGTTGATGCGGACTTTAGCTTTATCGAACGTCAAAACGGCATGTTCTCGTTCTCTGGCCTGTCTAAAGAGCAAGTTAATCGCCTAAAAGAAGAGTTCGCTATCTACATCGTTGGTTCAGGCCGAATCAGTGTTGCTGGTATGACTCGCTCAAACATGCTGCCACTTTGCAAAGGCATCGCTGCTGTTCTTTAATCGCACTGTGACAAATTAAAAGAGCCAGCGATTTGCTGGCTCTTTTTGGTTCTCGATATTGAAAACTGAATTAGTAGAGGTATCGTAGCGAAATACCACCTTCGTTAGTGGTTGCATTTCCGCTAAGTTCAGCCGTCTGATAGTCGCCATCTCTGTGAGTATAAAAACCGCCGACACTTAAGTTGGTGCTAAATTGGTAATCAGCACGAATATGGAATACACCAACGTCAGCTAAGTCACTGCTACTCATCTCACCTCGCATTGAGAGTTCCCACGCTTTAGTTAACGCGTATTTAAACTCAAGGCTCGCGCCCCACATCATTTCGTTATCTTTAAACAATTCTTGATCAGTTGCATCGAGTGTTTGTGAGGCCCACAAATAACCCAACTTAGCACCTGCAATGACATCAAGCTTGTCAAGTAATGGGTAGCGATAAGCAACCCCGGGAAGTAGCGTGTAGAACTCTGTTGTCGTTGTACTTGGGTGAATAAACCTCGCGCTATAATCAAGCGTAAGTAGAACCTTGTCTGTCCATAGGTAATTGCCGCCTATGGACAATACGGTGACATTATTATTTACCCCTAGGTTTTCATTCAGTGACCCCGCACTTAAATCCGCATAGAGGTAGTCGTACTTAATCTCATTTGTTTCTGGACTCGCAAATGATGGAAACGATGCAGCGACTAGAAGAGGTGCCAATACCCAGCTTAGTTTTAATTCCATTATAACCCCTGTGACTCTCCAACTACCTTCACGCTAACCCCATACCTTTGGGAGTTTGACCGTTAAAGTGTGTATAGATGAATTGGAACAACAGTTAGAAATATAGCGTAAGTATTCGGCAAGTTACTGAAGTAATAGTAAGATTTATGATCGAGCGCTATCTTATTAACAATGAAAACTAAAAAAGATCTCACAGGGAGATCTTTTTGGTTAGAACTTAATCATGAGCTCATCTTGAGACAATGAAGAGATTTCGACGTTAATCTTAGAGCGGACTTTTTCTAGTTGTTCTACCTCTAATTCATAAGGCATAACGAGTTTCAACTCTTCAACACCTTCAGCTTGCGCAAGTTGAAGTAAAGTTACGATGTTTGACTCATCGCTACGATTGGCAGACAACGATTTCATTGCCTGATCCCACAAGCGGTCTTCAACCGAGATAGTTTCTTTTATCGTATTCTTCCAAGCTAAACTAAAGATCGGAGCAAACGTACTCATTGCCTCTAAGAATGTCCATTTCTTACTACAAGAAGCACCGAGAAAAGAAGTATAGTCGAATACAACACTTGTCTTGCCTAGATGTTCCATATCATCCCCCGTAATGTCGGCAACACAATATATTCAATATCCTTCATAAGCTTTGTTATAGCAATAGGATATAAAACAATCATCTTTTATACCCAAAAAAGGGCTAGAAAAGCTATATAAAAACACAGTTTGTAACAAAACCCACACAACAAAACGCCATGCAGTTTCCGAAGTTTAATATTTTTATTACCGAATAATACACATCAAAATCCGCTACTTTATGTCGACGACCTTACTGGCCTTTTTATATTGCACTCGCCAGCCATTCCACCTTGGGAGTTCCCAGCGTTTTGGATAGGTTTTACGCAACCCATCGCGATACATAACACTAACCAGTTTCTTGTTAACGTGATACTCAACATTGAGGTTCAAATCACCGAGCATTAACTCAAACGGGTAAGTTTGTGCAAAGTCTTCATATTCCCAGTAAGGAATCCCATCAAAAACAAAATCATCAGCATTAAACAATTGCAGCTCTTCAATATCAGTTAGCTCTAACGTCGCTAGCTGTTGGTGAAACCATGAGTCAAACGTTAACTGATTCAACTCTGCATTCTCACCGCTTAATCCAAGTGCATTATAGATCTTCCAATGTTCAATCTGCTCAGTTCTTAACTTGGCAAAGCCGGGCATGATTGTGTTCGCTTTAACCGCTTCAATCATGGGTTTAATTGCTAACTCACCTTTTGCCATCTCAGTTTTAGTCGCGATAACTTTACCCGCATAGATCAACTGCATCACAATATGAGGCATATCATCAATAAGTTTCGTCTCCGCTTGCTCCCACTCACCTATGCCCAATTCAGCGAGTTTGGCTTGAGCTATTGGCATGATAAACGTGGCAAGATTGAGTGTTTGTTTCACTCCTCGTCCTGGCAAGCTATGGGTATCAAGTATCAATGCTGCTTCCGCTTTATCAAGCAAGCGGCTATCTCGCCCAAGCGTCACTTCCATCAAACCATTGGCGAAGGCTTCACGACGCTTGACTCGTCTAACAAAAATCAACTCAGGATGCAGAGCTGCGATTGCGTCGACCAATTCGGAGTGGCTGTAGCGTGAAGCAACACAAAGCTCTGGTAATTCAAACGCCTCTCTCATCTGTTTGGCCAATGCCTGTGCCTCTTTTAACACATCACTATCTACATTGACGCCGGAGAAGGACTCCCCACGAATCAAAGCAATCGCCAATTGGGCGTCACAACCGGTAGGCTCTTCTTGAGCAAGCTTCTCTTGTTGCTCTTCGCTGTTCGAGTAGCGATAGAGGCTTGCCGGGGTTGCAAGAACGGCAGTCATATCGACCATCGCTTCCTTGAGTGCTTTTTTATCCATGCGGGTGACGAGATCCGCATATAGCGCATCAATAGGTAAAGGGTAGAGACGCTTGCCATGCTCAGTCGCAAGACCATTTTGATCAATCGCCTCCATCTTACGCAGCACTTCAATCGCCTGTATGACGGATTTCTCAGGTAACGGCTCTAAGAAAGTTAACTGGGTCATCGCTTTGCCACAGCTTGAAGACGCAAGTATCGCTTCGGTGAGTGTTTCTCGATGTAATTCAGGAGGCGTAGTCGCAGCCAAAGCCGCATGTTCACCATACAAACGGATGCAGACACCATCCATAACACGACCCGCGCGCCCTGCTCTCTGCTTCGCGCTCGCTTTGGAAATGTGCTTTAAACTTAAAGCCGTACGACCATTTCTCTGTTCAGTTCTGCGCTCTAAACCTGAATCAATCACCGCGACGATATTTGGGATCGTCAAAGACGTTTCAGCGACATTGGTTGCTAAAACCACTTTTTTGTAGGATTGAGTATTCAATGCGAGCTGTCGCTGCTCGTCAGTCACCGACGCATGCAAAGGAACGGGAACAATGCCTTCAAGGTTAGATAGCTTACTCATACATTGAGCGATTTCTTTACGCCCAGGAAGGAAGACGAGAATATCTCCCTGCATATCAGACAGAGCAAGCACTTCTTGTTTTACTTTTTCGTCTAGGTTTCTCGCGTCCGGCAATTGCCTAGAGTCACCACTGCGATAGCCGATTGCGACATCATAGTTTCGTCCGCTCGCCTGCAGTCGTTTCGCACCAACATAGCCAGCCAACTTATCGCCTTCAATAGTTGCAGATGTAACCACCAACCGGTGCTGTTGCCAATCGTTGAGTAAGGCCACCAGTAGATCGGTATCCCAGCGCCGTTCATGAAACTCATCGACAATAATGGTATCGAAAGTGGCAAGCTTATCTTCAGAAAACCAACGCAATGCGACACCGGGGGTAACGAAAACCACTTGAGTATCTTCGTTGTAACGTGTCTCAAGCTTAATCGCATAACCAATTTGCTGACCTAGTGGTTGCTGACTTTCTTCGGCTAAAAACTGCGCCAGCGATGTACAGGCAATTCGCCGCGGCTCAATCACCAACACGCGCCCTTTCTCTGATGCCCACAGTGGTAAACGCGTCGATTTTCCCGAGCCTGTTTCTGCTTCAACGATCAGGTGGTGCGAAGAGATTTGCGCGAGAAATTGAGATTTGAGGGTATCGATTGGCAAGCAAGACATGGACTAAGCTATCTGTTGGGATAAAGCACGAAATTATATACGTAAACTGTGCCAGAATGCAGGAATATTCAGTTTACAATACGACAACGAATCCCTATCATTTTTATGTTCCTGTTCCCGAAGGTCTGTCGACCCTAAACCTTACTATAGGCATGTAATGAATAACGATAAACGCCCTCTATATATCCAATATGCAGGCCCTGCGCTTCTCAGCACTCCGCTCCTTAATAAAGGCAGTGCTTTTTCAGCTGAAGAGAGAAGCTCATTTAACCTAGAAGGTCTGCTTCCAGAAAACACTGAAACAATTCAGGAACAAGTGGAACGCGCTTACCAACAATATCGTAATTTCGAAAGCGATATGGATAAGCACATCTACCTACGCAACATTCAAGACACTAACGAAACTCTATTCTACCGTCTGGTACAAAACCACATCTCTGAGATGATGCCAATCATCTATACTCCAACCGTTGGAGCAGCATGTGAAAACTTCTCAAACATCTACCGACGTGGCCGTGGTCTGTTTGTCTCTTACGCTAACAGAGACCGCATTGATGACATTCTTAACAATGCTTCAAACCACAACGTAAAAGTAATCGTTGTCACTGATGGTGAACGTATCTTAGGTCTAGGCGATCAAGGTATCGGTGGTATGGGTATTCCTATTGGTAAGCTGGCTCTTTACACCGCTTGTGGTGGTATCAGCCCTGCTTACACACTACCAATCGTATTGGATGTTGGTACCAATAACCCACAACGTCTAGCTGACCCTATGTACATGGGCTGGCGTCACCCGCGTATCACCGGTGCAGAATATGACGCATTCGTTGAAGAGTTTATGCAAGCTGTTCAGCGTCGCTGGCCTGATGCACTTATTCAGTTCGAAGATTTTGCTCAGAAAAACGCGATGCCACTACTTGAACGTTATAAAGATCGCGTTTGTTGCTTTAACGATGATATTCAAGGTACAGCTGCAGTGACTGTTGGTTCTTTACTTGCAGCCTGTCAAGCAGCGGGCAGCAAACTGTCTGAACAACGCGTTACCTTCTTAGGTGCGGGTTCTGCTGGCTGTGGTATTGCAGAGGCTATCATCGCGCAAATGGTATCGGAAGGTATCAGTGACAAACAAGCACGTTCTCAGGTATTCATGGTTGACCGCTGGGGCTTACTACAAGAAGGCATGCCTAACTTGCTCGATTTCCAACAGCGTCTTGTTCAAAAACATAAGAACACCGCAAAATGGAAATCAGAAGGTAACGGTTTCTCACTGTTGGATGTCATGTGTAATGCTAAGCCAACAGTACTGGTTGGCGTATCTGGCGCACCGGGTCTATTTAGCGAAGAAGTCATCAAAGAGATGCACAAACATTGTGCTCGTCCGATTGTCTTCCCACTATCAAACCCGACTAGCCGTGTTGAAGCGACACCTAATGACATCATTCGTTGGACCAATGGCGAAGCACTTGTTGCGACAGGCAGCCCATTTGATCCAGTGGTACATGAAGGTAAGACTTACCCTATCGCTCAATGTAACAACAGCTACATCTTTCCTGGTATCGGCCTAGGTGTACTTGCTGTACAAGCGAAACGTGTTACTGACGAAATGCTAATGGAATCAAGCCGCGCGCTTGCGACTTGCTCTCCTCTAGCAATCAATGGCCAAGGAGCTCTACTTCCACCTCTAGAAGCGATTCATTCTGTTTCTAAGAAGATTGCATTTGCCGTTGCTAAAAAGGCGATTGAGCAAGGTGTGGCACTAGAGATCACCGATGAAGCGTTGGAAGAAGCCATTGATGCTTCATTCTGGCAACCGGTTTACCGCAAGTACAAGCGTACTGCTTTCTAATTGCCGTAAGTATCAAAGAGCCCAGCAGAGATGCTGGGCTTTTTATTGAAATTCTGAGATAAGAACCCAATTGAAGGCATAAATCCTATTCCCTTATCACTGCATTATCGCAAGGCTCGATCCGTTCATGGTATCCTATCGCTACGAGGAATCACTTCACGAAATTCATGGAATATTTGAACTTATTAGGGAACTACCTTGTCCCATACCTGAATGAAATTTCGACCGCACTAATTGCGTGCGCGCTCGTTGTCGCAGGTGGCGAAATTAATGTGCTATTAAGAAAAGTGTTAAGGCCATATAACTTTGTGATTCGGACATTCGCTTTCATATTGATTAACGCATTTGGATACGGCTTAATCATCGTAAAAGCAACACCTTACCTCTCTCGGACACTCCGCTCTTTTGAGTCGGGTATTATGTTTAGCGGCGTTGTAATCACTTTTGTAGTAATCGGCCTATGGGCTCAAAGGAATCGGCAAATCTAGTGCGAAGACTATTCCACCGAAAACAATCAACATGGTTCAGTTGGACGCAAGTTATCAAGCTTGTGAGTTGGCTGCCGGTATTTGCACTCGTGCTTGCGGCATCACTGTTTGCCATCGACCGCTGGGTGTCTTACCAAGCCCGAGAGCAGCTATTTACCAATGTTGAACAAATAGATAAGTTTGATGTCGCTGTCGTACTAGGAACAAGTAAATACCTAGGTAAAATCCTTAATGAATACTATACGCATCGTATAGATGCAGCGATAGAGCTGTACAATGAAGGAAAGGTCGCTCACTTCTTATTAAGTGGCGACAATGCCCATCGCTCATACAACGAGCCTTGGACAATGAAACGGGACCTATTGAAAGCAGAGGTCCCAGAAGAGAAGATTTTTCTCGATTATGCAGGTTTCCGAACCCTAGATTCCGTTGTACGCGCAAAGAAAATTTTCGACACCGATAACTTTCTTATCATTTCACAGAAATTTCACTGTGAACGTGCCCTATTCATTGCCAAATCACACAACATTAATGCAAGTTGCTTTGCCGTTCCAGGACCTTCTCGCCACTCAGGCTGGAAAGTACGAGTACGAGAAATATTCGCAAGGGCCAAAGCGGTGTTGGATATCTACGTAATAAACGCTAAACCAAAATTTTTAGGTCCAAAAGAGCCCATTCTAAGTGCTGACAATGATAATCCAGATACTGAATTGGAGCTCTCTTTAGAAGAAACTGAGGCAGTACCTGAGGTTGTTACTCACTAACTGTAACTTGGTTTCGGCCTTTGCGCTTCGCCAAATACAAGGCCTCATCCGCACGAGTAAGCATCTCATTGGTTCTTTCATTACCTAGACTCGCCACACCGATACTTGTGGTTAATGTGTCTCCATGTACCCAAATGTGCGCTTCTATTTTATGGCGGATTCGCTCTGCTAATTCAGTAGCCTCAGATAACGGGACTCCTGGGCAGAATACGACGAATTCTTCCCCCCCCCATCGAACAAGACGTTCGCTCTGACTCAGAGCTGAAAGCACGACCATGGTGAACTCTCGTAAGATGTCATCACCCATACCATGCCCGTACTCATCGTTAACATGTTTAAAGTGGTCTATATCAAGATAGAGCACTGACAAAAGCTTGGCCGTATTGGCCTCTTTCTCAAAGTTCACATCTAACCACTCACGAATTGAGTGACGGTTCATCGCCCCTGTTAAAGCATCACGGTTAGCCAGCTCTGCAAAGTGTACATTTTGCTCCTTTAAACTGCGATTAAGCTTCTTTAGATGGTCTTGTCTGAAATGAGCCTGCAAAATCATTTGATGGCTACGGCGAATCTCTACAATGCTGTATATGAGTGCTAAAGAGACCCAGAATATCAACAAGCCGAGCATTAGTTTTTCACCCGAAATGTAGTGGCCAACAAATTCAATGCTGTTAATCACCATCCGGTAGCGTCCATTATAGTGACCTGAGCCAGTCGCTAATTCGAACTTAGTCGTGTTGGTGTATTCTGGTGCCGAAAGCTCGATTGGAATGTTATTGTCTGCCAACCACCAAGTCATAACCTGTAAATTGGCAATCGGTATATCAATGACACCTTGACCAGTTCCAGGCTTGAACTCTACCCCGTTGTATTTCTGTGTATATTCGTTATCTTTCGTCGAGTAGGCGTCATTGTAATTTCGTAGGTAAAAGCGCAAGCCTGGGTCTGCGTCGCTATCGAGTTGCTCAAAATCGATATTCATTCGAATGGTGTGAAACTTTTCTAAGTTAACACCTTGATAATCGGATTTTCCTAAGTTGATTGAAATACCACAATAAGGCCAACTGTAACTTGGCGATTTGGTCAGTTCGCACTCTAATATCGCTTGCTCGCCATTGAGCGTGAGCTTGGATGTAGAGATGCCGCCTTGGGACTGATCGTTGGTCGCCAAATAGGTCAAATTACTTGGTGATATTTTATAGATCAGACTGCTGCCATGCATCCAATACAGTTGCACAAGCAAGATGGTCACTAGGCCCATACCAAAGATAATTTTGTGTATTAACTTCACTCAACACCTACAAGAAACCAATATCTAAACAGAATTCAAACAATACGAATTATGAAACATTGGTTCCAATTTTACCTTTTTTTTACTATTGTGAAATCAATAAAAACATGAAATCACTCATAAACACGCAAGTTACCTTCAATACTAGTCAAATTATCAACCGTTTTTCTGTGTGCATGAGGGTTTTATTGATTACCTGAGGGATATGCTACACTGCTAGGCTAAAACACAATAGGGTTAAGCCCACCCAGTAAGAGCAATGTCATGTCTTTATTAGCAAAAGGTACGCTAAGTAAAATGCGCGCCTCTCTCGAAAATACCGTCCACTATAGATTGCCGGTTGGCGATGAACTCGTCGACCTCACCCCATTTATTGGAAAGAGTTTAACACTCATTCACACTGGCAATATATTTTGTAGCGCATGTGGCAAAAAAACGAAGAAAAGTTACTCGCAAGGTCACTGCTTTGTTTGTATGAAGAAGCTAGCCAGCTGTGATATGTGCATCATGAAACCAGAAACTTGCCACTACGATCAAGGTACATGCCGTGAGCCGCAATGGGGCGAGGAAAATTGTATGGTGGATCACTTTGTGTATCTCTCAAACACTTCCAGCCTTAAAGTCGGCATCACACGACACTCCCAAATTCCAACCCGTTGGATCGATCAAGGTGCAACTCAAGGCCTACCGATTTTCAAGGTAAAAACGCGTTATATTTCAGGCCTAATCGAAGTGGAACTCGCTAAGCACATCGCTGATAAAACCAACTGGCGTACATTACTAAAAGGCGATGGTGAGCCGATGGAATTGGAAGCCCGCTTTGCAGAACTGCTTCCTCTAGTTGAAGACAAGATCGCTGAAATTAAGCAGCAATTTGGTGATGACGCTATTGAAATACTTAGCGAAGCAATTACACCAATCAGTTACCCGGTCAATCAACACCCAACTAAGATTACTTCGCACAACTTTGATAAGAACCCTGAAGTCACTGGCGTTCTACAAGGTATCAAAGGGCAATACATGATCTTTGACACTGGCGTGATTAACATCAGAAAATTTACCTCCTACGAGGTTGAAGTGTCTGCCTAACTTAGGGCGTGTTGACCTTTCGCGGTTAAATTTTGCTCGAGATAAAAGCATTTTAATCGCGGCGAGAGGTTTGTAGCCTAGTCATTCTAAGCAAAATCCTCTCAACAAAGAGTAAAATGCTTTTAGCCGAACCCTACGGGCAGCATTTGTGGCTCCTTTCTACTTCGTTATCGGCTTATCAGGTAGAGCAACTACATATCAAAGCCTCTGCCTTGTATAAAGAACCCACAAATTGCTGCAAAAATCAGCGCGAAAGATTAACACGCCCTATAAAAAAGGCCTCCAACTTGGAGTAATGCCGATCAGTTAAGAAAAATTTTTGAGATCATTTGACCGATCCTCAAAAGGCTTCAAAATCCGATATTAGGAAACTAATATCGGATTTTTCATGTCTTTAGAAAGCCAACTTGCGAATACTTTTCGCTCATGCAATACCTTCCATCACTTTGACAAATACTCTGAGATCCTTAGTCCAGAGCTTATCCAGCAAGGTTTTGAAAAAGCTGGTGTAGCAACAGTGAGAAGAAGACGCTTACCCTTGGAAGCAGTACTTTGGTCCGTTGTAGGAATGAGTCTTTTTCGGCAACAATCTGTTTGGGATATCGCTAACCAACTTGATATTGTCCTACCAGACAAACAGCGCTTTGTTGCGCCAAGTGCTGTTGTCCAAGCGAGGCAGAGATTAGGCGAAGAAGGTGTTAAACAAGTCTTTAAGACGATGGCGGCTCAGAGTTATCAATCTTCTAAGTTTGAAACTTGGTGTGGACTCAATCTTCTATCTGTCGATGGTGTCGTTTGGAGAACGGCAGATACACCTGAAAATCATCAAGAGTTTAAAGCACAGCGTAATCAGTCATCTGAAAATATTTACCCTAAGATACGCATGGTTTGCTTGATGGAGCTTACAAGTCATCAGCTCATCGATAGTGCATTCTCTGACTATCGAACCAACGAAATGCGGCTTGCAGAAGAACTCATAGAACAAACGCCAGACCATTCTCTGACTATTTTTGACAAAGGATATTACTCTCTGGGACTGCTTAACCGATGGAACAAAGTCGGCCAAGAGAGGCATTGGATGCTCCCTGTGAGAAAAGACTTCCAGTATGAAGTCGTTCATAGGTACAGCAAGAGTGATGCAATCGTTGCGATTAAAACAACACCTCAGGCAAGAAAGAAGTTTAGTGAACTTCCTGATGTAGTTGAAGCAAGGTTAGTCTCAAAAATCATTAAAGGTAAGGAGTATCAGGTGCTTACATCAATGCGTGATGGGTTACGTTTTCCTGGCGAAGAAATCGTAGAGCTCTATCGTTATCGCTGGGAAATCGAATTAGGCTATCGGGAAATGAAGCAGACCTTACTTGACAGTGAGTATACATTGCGAAGCAAGCGTCCAGATATGGTTAAGCAGGAGCTCTGGGGTATTTTACTCGCCTATAACCTTATCAGGCAGGTTATGACAAAAGCGGCAAGTAGGTTAGATAGCGTCTGGCCAAATCAACTGAGCTTTACGAGTAGCGCTATGGCTGTGACGCAATACTTTGCAGCGTTGCCTTTAACAAGCCCAGGAAAGCTCCCTAAACACTATGAGGTATTACTAGAGCATGTATCCATGTTTATCTTACCGCCTCGAAGAGAAGATAGAAGTTATCCTCGATGGGTGAAGTTGAAACCCAAGAAGTACGCAACAAATAGAAAAAATGCCAGTCAGCTTAACTGACTGGCATTAC
>NZ_JBRESC010000014.1:0-139494 GCF_056726085.1 Vibrio sp. 2433-A1 | reverse complement strand
GTAATGCCAGTCAGTTAAGCTGACTGGCATTTTTTCTATTTGTTGCGTACTTCTTGGGTTTCAACTTCACCCATCGAGGATAACTTCTATCTTCTCTTCGAGGCGGTAAGATAAACATGGATACATGCTCTAGTAATACCTCATAGTGTTTAGGGAGCTTTCCTGGGCTTGTTAAAGGCAACGCTGCAAAGTATTGCGTCACAGCCATAGCGCTACTCGTAAAGCTCAGTTGATTTGGCCAGACGCTATCTAACCTACTTGCCGCTTTTGTCATAACCTGCCTGATAAGGTTATAGGCGAGTAAAATACCCCAGAGCTCCTGCTTAACCATATCTGGACGCTTGCTTCGCAATGTATACTCACTGTCAAGTAAGGTCTGCTTCATTTCCCGATAGCCTAATTCGATTTCCCAGCGATAACGATAGAGCTCTACGATTTCTTCGCCAGGAAAACGTAACCCATCACGCATTGATGTAAGCACCTGATACTCCTTACCTTTAATGATTTTTGAGACTAACCTTGCTTCAACTACATCAGGAAGTTCACTAAACTTCTTTCTTGCCTGAGGTGTTGTTTTAATCGCAACGATTGCATCACTCTTGCTGTACCTATGAACGACTTCATACTGGAAGTCTTTTCTCACAGGGAGCATCCAATGCCTCTCTTGGCCGACTTTGTTCCATCGGTTAAGCAGTCCCAGAGAGTAATATCCTTTGTCAAAAATAGTCAGAGAATGGTCTGGCGTTTGTTCTATGAGTTCTTCTGCAAGCCGCATTTCGTTGGTTCGATAGTCAGAGAATGCACTATCGATGAGCTGATGACTTGTAAGCTCCATCAAGCAAACCATGCGTATCTTAGGGTAAATATTTTCAGATGACTGATTACGCTGTGCTTTAAACTCTTGATGATTTTCAGGTGTATCTGCCGTTCTCCAAACGACACCATCGACAGATAGAAGATTGAGTCCACACCAAGTTTCAAACTTAGAAGATTGATAACTCTGAGCCGCCATCGTCTTAAAGACTTGTTTAACACCTTCTTCGCCTAATCTCTGCCTCGCTTGGACAACAGCACTTGGCGCAACAAAGCGCTGTTTGTCTGGTAGGACAATATCAAGTTGGTTAGCGATATCCCAAACAGATTGTTGCCGAAAAAGACTCATTCCTACAACGGACCAAAGTACTGCTTCCAAGGGTAAGCGTCTTCTTCTCACTGTTGCTACACCAGCTTTTTCAAAACCTTGCTGGATAAGCTCTGGACTAAGGATCTCAGAGTATTTGTCAAAGTGATGGAAGGTATTGCATGAGCGAAAAGTATTCGCAAGTTGGCTTTCTAAAGACATGAAAAATCCGATATTAGTTTCCTAATATCGGATTTTGAAGCCTTTTGAGGATCGGTCAAATGATCTCAAAAATTTTTCTTAACTGATCGGCATTACACCCTACAGGTGCTCTTTAAGTCTAGACTGCAATTTCACAACAAGATCGAAGTTTAGATGGTAAATATTTGGTAATCCTTCAACTCAGGAATCTTCTTATGCAGATCTTGCTCTTGCTCAGCCATCTGGTCAAGAGAATCACAGAAGGCTTCACTTTGCTCTTGAACTTCAACGGAACGCTCTTTTAAACGCGCCGCAATTCGCTCTTTAAGCTCGGTCATTGATGACGCCATTTCTGTTAAATTTAGGCCGCCCTCTTTCTTCATTTTCTCTGACATGGCATTGAATGCACTAGTAATAAACTCGTCATTGAACAGTGCCTTGGCTTTCTCAAAGTCTTCCGTCCAAGTATCACCAAACGAGCTAAAGCTGTCTGCCGGCAAAATTAAATCACCATCTTTGTAGTAGCGTGCTTCAATATCGGCATAGAACTGCTGCATCGACTGTTTTACATTATCAAAGGCACCCGGGTTATCAAAGCTATCCGCCACATCATCAATGATGTCGTTAGCTAAGGCCAAGCCGTCTTGAGCCATTTTCTTCGCTCTAGGCAGGTAATCATTCAAGCTTTTGCGATAGGCTTCGATCGCTTGCTGTTGATCACTGTCTAGTTCAATGCGTTCACCGTGGATCATTAGATTGTTATCACTATCGACAATCGCACTATCACCATTGGTATGAAGAATCTCAATGCGCTGACCATCAAGGTGGATTTCATTCTTCAGATCAACCTTACATTGAGCAGCATATACTTGGCTCGATAGTAAGATAGGTAATGTGAGTAATATCTTCTTCATTGTCATTCCACTCAATTCAATCATGACACCTTATCAGAAACGATTCCGTTAGTGGATCGCTTCAATTTCATAGCAATGGCTAGTTTGACCAATTTGGTATTCTACCTCATCACCGGTTTGTTTGGCTTTTAATGCCTTACCAAGTGGCGAATCAAACGTGACCAGCATGATGCTCTGCTGCGCGATGTCCACTCTAAGTCCACCTGAGCATGGAGCGATAAAAAACCACTTTGTCAGGTCATCAGCATCAATGAGTTCAACGACGCAGCCTAACCCTACCTTGGTTGGAGACTCAGGTAACACCAAGTCTGACATCATCTGTATCTCTTGCTCACACTCTTGAACCCGCATCGCTTGCCCGTGCGCCAAATAAGACGCTTCTAGTGCTAGGGTGTCATATTTATGCTCCGGGACCGTCTCTTCATCGGTCGCAGATTCAATAGCTCGTTGAGCCGAACTTACCGCTACAGCGTGCTTATGCTGTAAAAGCGACAAAATAGTTTGGCGCAGTTCCAACTTATTCATACTAAAATCGTGTTCCAATGTTCGGATTATCTTTAGAATACCTTGCTAGAGATGGCAAGAATAGCAAAAAGGCAGATATGAACACTCCACAATCCTCAGACAACGTACAAACGATATTGAAATCGACCTTCGGCTTTGACCAACTAAGAGAAGGCCAGCAACATGTTATCAATACCGTGTTAGAGAATCGTTCTTGCGCTGCTATTTTTCCGACAGGTTCAGGTAAATCTCTCTGTTATCAGCTACCTGCATTGTGCTTGCCCCATTTGACTATTGTTGTATCGCCGCTATTAGCGCTAATGAAGGATCAGCTCGCATTCTTACACAGCAAAGGAATCGCTGCCGCCTCGATTGATTCAAGCCTTAGCCGCGAAGAGATCCAACAAGTAATGAATCAGATTCGCCAAGGAGAGCTCAAGATCTTAATGATCTCAGTCGAGAGGCTCAAGAACGAACGCTTTCGCCAGTTCATTAGCCAGATCCCGCTATCTTTGCTCGTTGTCGATGAAGCGCACTGTATCTCAGAGTGGGGGCACAACTTTCGCCCTGACTATCTAAAGCTACCCCAGTACTTGCAGGAGCTTAACATTCCGCAAGCCTTGCTGCTTACTGCCACGGCAACTCAATCGGTAATCGAAGATATGCAGCGCAAATTTTCGATTGCGCCAAATGACATCATTATTACCGGCTTTTATCGCTCTAACTTAGATATCACGATCTCCCCATGTGAAGACGAAGACAAAAGTGACGCGCTATTAGAGCTGCTGCGCCCAGATCCTAAAGCGCCAACCGTCGTCTACGTAACACTGCAAAATACCGCAGAAACTGTCGCGTCTATCTTGCGCAAATGTGGCAATAATGCTTTGGCGTATCATGCAGGGCTTGCCAGTGAGGATCGTGAAAAAATCCAAAACCAATTTATGTCAGGAGAAGTCGACTGCATTGTTGCGACCATCGCTTTTGGTATGGGGGTAGATAAATCAGATATCCGTCGTGTTATTCACTTTGACCTACCTAAATCGATTGAGAATTACGCGCAAGAAATTGGCCGAGCAGGCAGAGATGGCCACCCCTCTCAGTGCATACTGTTGGCTAATCAAAGTGGCATTAGTACCTTAGAAAACTTTATCTATGGTGACACCCCCGAACCAAATGATATTCAAGTGGTACTTGATCAAGCGCTTACTCACTCCCCACAATGGGAAGTGGTGCTTTCACGTCTTGCGACCGAAAGTAATGTGCGTCAGTTGCCCTTAAAAACACTGCTCGTGTATATGGAGATGGCCGGGCTAATTCAGGCAAAATACAGCTATTTTGCCGACTATCGCTTTAAATTTATTCAAGATAAGCACTTCATCATCAACCAGTTTGATCCGGCAAGGCGCACTTTTGTCCAAGCGCTATTTGACTGTTCAAGTCAGGCCAAAGTATGGTGCCAGGTCGATTTTGACACTCTGTGGACACACTTCAAAGGTGAAAGACAGCGTGCAGTGGCAGCACTCGACTACTTTAACGAAAAAGGTTGGATTGAGTTAGAAAGCAAATTGATGACGGAAGTCTATCAAGTGAACACACCAAGCCAACCAATCGATAAGTTGAATCATGACTTATGGCAGCTATTCTCAGATAAAGAAACTAGCGACATCGCTCGAATTCATAACCTACTGAGTTTCTTCGAGTCATCTCAGTGCCTAAGCTATGAATTAGCAAATTATTTTGGTGATCATCAAGCGCCTAAGCAGTGTGGTCATTGTAGTGTCTGTCGAGATCAAGTGGCCACTTTACCGCGCAGTAATACCACTCCACTGTCTGACTATCCATTAGAACAATGGTTAAATGAGCTGAGTGATAAAGCAGGACATCAACTCTCTGTCGCACTGCAAGCTAAGTTTCTATGTGGCATCACCACCCCAAAATTCACTAAACTTAAGGCTCGCTCTCTATCTGGTTTTGGCAAACTCGAAGCAACACCTTTTGCCCAAGTTCGCCAATGGATTGAGTTGAATCGCTAGGCTTAAAAAAAGCTCAATTGTTTGACTTGCTCTTCAGGCTTAAGCATGACGTTTAAGCCTAACAAGCGAATTTCGCGTCCATTCTGCCGTTTTAGGATATCTCTGAGCAACTGCTTAAAATAATCGAGCTCAAGTTGCGAATGAATATGCTCAATGGTCGTGAGTTGAAAATCGGCAAATTTGAGCTTAATCCCTTGCTTAATAATGGCCTTTTCTGGTGAGGCTTTCTCTAAGCGTTTCTCTAGTTCAGGAAACAGCATCTCTTCAATTACCTGCCAGCATTCATCATAGGTTGAGATATTTTGATTAAAGGTTCGTTCAACCCCAACTGACTTGCGCTCTCGTTCGACAACCACTTCACGGTTATCCTCGCCATGACTTTTATTCCACAGCGACGCACCTAAACGGCCAAATTGACGCAATAGCTCTCGATAATCACTATTCTTAATATCTGCACAAACAAAATAACCGGCTTGATGAAGTTTTTCTAAACTGACTTTACCCACACCCGGTATTTTCTCTAGTGGCAATTTATCGACTTCTTGCTGAACTCGCTCGGGAGGTATGACATATTGCCCGTTAGGCTTGTTCATATCAGAAGCAACCTTGGCGAGGAACTTTACCGGAGCAATACCTGCTGACGCAGTAAGGTTGAGCTCTTGCCAAATATCATTACGAATTGCTTCAGCAATCAACGTCGCCGACCCTTTGAACTGGGTACAGTTAGTCACATCTAAATAGGCTTCATCGAGAGATAGCGGCTCGATTAAATCTGTGTAACGAGTAAAAATTGCTCTGATCTTTTGAGATATTTGTTTATACACATCCATCCGACCTGGAACAACAAGTAACCTGGGGCACAACTGAAGCGCTTTTGAGGTTGCTATAGCACTGCGTACACCAAATTTTCTCGCTTCATAATTACAAGTGCTAATCACACCACGTTGCTTCTCGTGACCACCGACAGCTAGCGGACGATTCCTATATGACGGATTGTCACGCATTTCCACTGCTGCATAAAAGCAATCCATATCTACATGTATGATTTTTCTAACTTTGTCACTAGACATTCACGATTACTGCGCATTAAAGTAACTGTATATAAGCACAGTATACTTAATATGTGCGCCATATCAAAGTCACAACTTGATTAAATTTCACACAGCAATCACTCGCATCTTATACAGCTATAGTTATTATTAGGTTTATAAATAAAAATAAGAGGCACGACATTGAACAATAAAGTGTTAGTTGTCGAGGATAGCCGTACGTATAGAAATTACTTGGTCCAGCAATTGGCAGCCCTTGGTTGTCAGGTTTATGATGCGGAATCATATGATCAAGCTGAACTGCTATTAAAGCAACACAAGGACTTCCGTTTTGCTGTACTCGATTACTGCTTGCCCGATGCACAAGACGGCGAAGTTATCGATCTAGTACTTTCGTACCGCCAAAAAGCTATCGTATTAACGGCAACATTTAATGATGAAGCGCGCGAACGATTTATCGCTAAAGGGGTGGTTGACTACATACTAAAGGACAGTATGACGTCTGTCTCTTACCTACTTCCTTTGACCAAAAGGTTGCTCAATAACGATCATCATCATGCTCTTGTCGTCGATGACTCTCCTACTGTACGTAACCATGTCGCCCAACTTCTCGAACACCAATATATTCGTACAACTCAAGCCGAAAATGGACAACAAGCACTAGAAAAGCTTGAAGAGAACTCGGATATCACTTTTATTATCACCGATCATGATATGCCCGAGAAAGATGGCATCATCATGACCCGTGAGATTCGGCAAAGTTATGATAAGAATAGCTTAGCGATTTTGGGCTTATCCGGAAACGAATCAAAAACCCTCACCGCACAATTCCTAAAAGCGGGAGCCAATGATTTCCTCACTAAACCGTTCAATCAAGAAGAGTTTTATTGCCGCGTTCATCAACTATTAGATATGAAAGATGCAACCGACGAACTGTATAAGCTAGCAAACCAAGACGCGTTGACAGGCTTATGGAATCGGCGCTTTCTCTTCAATCAAAGCTGCACTGGTTGCGAACACAGCAATATTGCCATGCTCGACATTGACCACTTTAAAAAGGTCAATGATACCTATGGGCATGATGGTGGTGACGCAACATTAAAGATGGTTGCCAACATCCTGAAAATTTATTTCACAGAGGATGTGGTGGTACGTTTTGGTGGAGAAGAGTTCTGCATCCAGTCTTGTGCTCCATTCGATAAGTTCATTAGTCGAATTGAAAATATGCGTAAGCGTGTTGAAAAAACATCTATAAAGCACAATGGCCAGAAAATTCAGGTGACGATCAGTATCGGAGTATGTAGCCAGAATACAGACCTAAACGCTCAAATTAAGATTGCTGATGACCTCTTATACTCAGCGAAGGCTGCGGGGCGTAATCAAACCATCTCCTCATAGCAACTTATATCCTTATCTTAGATACAAAAGCACCAGCATAGAGCTGGTGCTTTTTTGCTTATCTTTTTGCGAGAGAATTAAGCAATACGATCTTTTTCCCATGCTGCGAGCTTTTCTTGTCGAGCCGCTTCACGAGCCTCACGCTTTTTACGTGCATCACAAGGTTCAGGACAGTTACATACCTTATCGATACCCACTGCACCCAAGCCGCCACAACTGCCCTTAACCACTTTCTTCTGGATAATATATCCAATCGACATGGCTGCTATAACAGCGAGAAAGACGCCAAAAGTAATGAAATATGTACTCATATGATAGCTCACTCGGGTAATTATTTATTCATAAAAGGCTTGTATGCAGTAGATGCAAGCTCTTTGAATCCGTTTTCAGTTTTTTCAATCATAAACACAGGGATATTGTTTTCTTCAGCTACTTTCATCCCTTTTTCTACGCCCAAAACCATAAGACCAGTTGCTAAGCCGTCAGCAGTCATCGAAGATTTATCCAAAACAGTAACCGACACGACTTTATGATTGATAGGTTTTCCTGTCTCTGGATTAATAATGTGAGAGTAACGCACACCATCACGTTCAAAGTAATTACGGTAATCACCCGAAGTCGCAATAGCCATATCACCAGGTTCAATGATTTCTTGAATCGCTCGTTCATCAACCGTAGGTTTTTCAATAGCAATACGCCACGGCACACCGTCGCGGTTAATGCCTTTCAAGCGCATTTCACCACCAACTTCTACCATGTAGTTTTGAATGCCTTGTGACTGGATATAATTTGCAACTACATCGACCCCCCAACCTTTCGCAATTGTTGATAGGTCTACGTATAAGTTAGGAATATCTTTTTTTAGAGTATTGCCCTCAACAACAAGGTGTTCTATTCCTGTCATCGCTTTACGTTCAGCCAACTCTTCATCAGTTGGAACAACATCTTGCCGTGCTTCTGGCCCAAACCCCCAAAGATTAACCAATGGCCCGACGGTTATGTCTAATGCACCTTGAGTGAGACCGTTCAATCGCATCGCTTCTTTCACAACTGTAGCCGTTTGAGGCGAAACTTCAAATGGTTGTAAGTCTTTACTCTGATTAAAACGGCTTAATTCAGAGTCTTTACGATACGTCGACATCTGATCATTTACCTGTTCCAGAAGGCGATCAACGTTTGCTTGAAGAGACTCCGGCGATGGTGTGTTATCCGATGGAATATACTTAATATTATAAGTCGTCCCCATCGTCGGGCCACTAAGATGGACTTGCTCTACCGGTTTTTCACAACCTGCAAGAACCAATAGAGAAGCAAATACAACAAGCCACTTTTTCACTTGTTAACTCCTATTGTCGTTAAATGGATATAGGAAATGGGTTCAGCTTAGAGACCAATTTTCTATATCAATTACTAAGATTCAAAAAGAAATGGCTGGCCCTTAAGAGCCAGCCATAGTATCAATCACTTAGACAGATTAACCGCCGAAGTCATCCAGTAGAATGTTTTCATCTTCTACACCAAGATCTTTTAGCATGCCAATAACAGCTGCGTTCATCATCGGTGGACCACACATGTAGTACTCACAATCTTCAGGAGCTTCGTGATCCTTCAGGTAGTTCTCGTACAATACGTTGTGGATGAAGCCTGTGTAACCATCCCAGTTATCTTCTGGCATAGGGTCAGACAGTGCACAGTGCCATACGAAGTTATCGTTCTCAGCCGCTAGGCCATCGAAGTCTTCTACGTAGAACATTTCACGCTTAGAACGTGCACCGTACCAGAATGACATCTTACGCTTAGACTGCAGACGTTTTAGCTGGTCGAAGATATGAGAACGCATTGGAGCCATACCTGCACCACCACCAACGAATACCATTTCAGCATCAGTGTCTTTCGCGAAGAACTCACCGAATGGACCTGAAATCGTACACTTGTCGCCTTCTTTTAGCGACCAGATGAACGATGACATGATACCAGGTGGTACATCAGGATTATTAGGCGGCGGCGTAGCGATACGCACGTTCAGCATAATAATACCTTCTTCTTCTGGGTAGTTAGCCATTGAGTAAGCACGGATCGTTTCTTCGTTTACCTTAGACTCGTAACGGAACAAGTTAAATTTGTCCCAATCTTCACGGTACTCTTCAGGTACATCAAAGTCAGCGTACTTAACGTGGTGAGCTGGTGCTTCAATCTGGATGTAACCACCAGCACGGAAAGGTACTGATTCGCCATCTGGAATTTGCAGCTTAAGCTCTTTGATGAATGTTGCTTTGTTATCGTTAGAGATAACTGAACATTCCCACTTCTTAACGCCAAATATTTCTTCAGGAAGTTCGATGTCCATGTCAGTTTTCATTGCAACCTGACACGCTAGACGCTCACCTTCACGCGCTTCACCTTTAGTAATATGGTCAAGCTCGGTAGGTAGGATATCGCCACCACCTGATTTAACTTTTACGCGACACTGACCACAAGAGCCACCGCCACCACAAGCAGAAGATACGAATACGCCAGCACCAGCTAACGCAGATAGTAGCTTACCACCTGGTTGTGTAACGATTGCCAGTGAAGGGTCATCGTTAACAGAAATTGTAATGTCACCTGTTGGTACAAGCTTAGACTTAGCGAAAAGAATCACTAGTACTAGCGCAAGTACGATCAGAGTAAACATCACTACACCAAGAATAATGTCCATTGACTATTCCTTAATTGTTGCGGTTTACCCGACTTACAGTTGAACACCAGAGAAAGACATGAAGCCTAACGCCATTAGACCTACAGTGATAAACGTGATGCCTAGACCACGTAGACCAGGAGGTACGTCTGAATACTTCATCTTCTCACGGATACCTGCAAGAGCAACGATTGCTAGCATCCAGCCCACACCAGAACCAAAGCCGTAAACAACAGATTCAGCAAAGTTGTAGTCACGTTGTACCATGAAAGATACACCACCGAAGATCGCACAGTTTACTGTGATCAGCGGTAGGAAGATGCCTAGCGCGTTGTACAAAGGTGGGAAGAAACGGTCAAGAACCATCTCTAGAATCTGTACAAGTGCCGCAATTACACCGATAAAGGTGATGAAGTTTAGGAAGCTAAGGTCTACGCCCTCAACCAACGCGTTCTCTTTCAAAACTAGGTTGTAAACTAGGTTGTTCACAGGAACCGCGATAGTTAGTACTACCACAACTGCCACACCCAGACCGAAAGAGGTCTTAACTTTCTTAGATACAGCAAGGAAAGTACACATACCTAGGAAGAAAGACAGTGCCATGTTTTCGATGAAAATCGATTTAACTAACAGACTGATGTAATGTTCCATGACGTCCTTACTCCTTCGCTTCGATTTGTTCAGGTCTGATAATGCGGATAGCCCAGATCATGAAACCGATTAAGAAGAATGCTGATGGTGCAAGTAGCATCAGGCCGTTTGGCTGATACCAACCACCGTTGCTCACTAGAGGTAGTACTTCTAGGCCAAATAATTTGCCTGAGCCAAATAGCTCGCGGAAGAAACCAACAGTGATAAGAACGAAACCGTAACCAAGACCGTTACCGATACCATCGATTAGAGATGGGATTGGCGCAGACTTCATCGCAAACGCTTCAGCACGACCCATTACGATACAGTTCGTAATGATCAGACCTACGAATACCGATAGCTGCTTAGAGATATCGTATAGGTATGCTTTAAGCACTTGGTCTACCACGATTACTAGAGATGCGATGATCGCCATTTGAACGATGATACGCACACTGTTAGGAATGTGGTTACGGATTAGAGAAACAGAGAAGTTCGACAGTGCAGTTACGAATGTTACCGCTAGTGTCATTACAAATGCTGTTTCTAGTTTAGTTGTTACTGCAAGAGCAGAACATACACCAAGAACCTGTAGCGCGATTGGGTTGTTATCCAACACCGGCGCCATAATGCTCTTTTTAATGTTTTGTGCGCTAGACATTAGTTCAGACCTCCGTCACGAACTTTTGCTAGGAAAGGACCAAAGCCCATGTCACCTAACCAGAAGTCGAATGTACCTTGAACACCGTTACCAGTTAGTGTCGCACCAGATAGGCCGTCAATGCCGTGTTCAGAACCTTCTGGAGCACCACCTTTAACAATCTTGATTGCTGGTTTGTAGTTCTCGTCGAATAGTTTCTTGCCAACGAATTGAGCACGCCATGCTGGGTTCTCTACTTCACCACCAAGTCCAGGAGTTTCACCTTGCTCGTAGTAAGTGATACCAGACACAGTGTTACCGTCAGTTTCAACCGCAACGAATGCGTACATCATTGACCAAAGACCAGTACCGTGGACCGGTAGGATGATCTTAGAGACAGCGTCGCCATCTTTCACTAGGTATACAACACCTGTGTTAGCACGACGTATGATCTTAGCTTTGTCTTGGTCAGCGGTTAGCTTGATAGACTCTGCTGGATCTTTTGCTGCTTTGCGCTGATCGTAAGTTGCAGCATCGCCGTCAACAAACGCACCAGTGTCAAAGTTAACTAGACGAGGTTCAATGTACTGTGCAAATAGCTCAGGTACTGTCTTACCATCAGCGTCAATACCCGCAACCTCAACGATCTTAGTTTGCTTGTCTAGTACAGCGTTAGCTTTTTGCTTGTCACGTAGACCTACCGCTGCTGTTGATACGATGATTGAACAAACAAGGCTCAACCCGACAACAACACCCAGCGTCTTTTTAATGCTGTCGTTATTACTTGCCATAGCGTGCTAGTCTCCGCTTGATGTTCTTCTCGATAACCACATGGTCGAACAGAGGTGCAAACAAGTTCGCGAATAGAATCGCCAGCATCATACCTTCTGGGTATGCTGGGTTCACAACACGGATTAGTATACACATCACGCCGATTAACGCGCCGTACCACCATTTACCTTTGTTAGTAAATGACGCTGATACAGGGTCCGTTGCCATAAAGAACATACCGAACGCAAAGCCACCTAGAACTAGGTGCCAGTGCCATGGCATGTTGAACATTGGGTTAGTGTCAGAGCCGATAACGTTGAACAACGTCGCTGTTGCAATCATACCGATCATCACACCTGCGATGATGCGCCAAGATGCAATACGCATGTAGACGATCATTGCTGCACCGATCATCAGAGCAAGAGTCGATACTTCACCAATTGAACCAGGGATGTTACCGATGAATGCATCCAACCAAGTAATAGGAGTGCCAGTGACGTTGTTAATCAACGCGCCGCTACCGCCGTGAGCCCATTGGCTAAGTGCCGTCGCACCAGAGAAGCCATCAGCGGCTGTCCATACTACGTCACCCGAGATTTGAGCTGGGTAAGCGAAGAATAGGAACGCACGACCAGCAAGTGCTGGGTTAAGGAAGTTACGACCAGTACCACCGAAGATTTCTTTAGCAACGACAACACCGAAGGTAATACCTAGTGCTGCTTGCCATAGAGGTAGCGTAGGTGGAACGATAAGTGCAAACAGAATAGAAGTAACAAAGAAACCTTCGTTAACTTCGTGCTTACGCACCATACAGAACAGCACTTCCCAGAAACCACCAACGATAAATACCGTCGCGTAGATAGGTAGGAAGTAAGTTGCACCCAAGATCATCTTACTGCCAACGCCTGCGTCGGCGGCTAAGGTGCCACCCAGCATTTCAGTTAGCCAGTAGTGCCAGTTACCTGATACTACTGCTGCAAGTTGGTCACCAACATACATGTGGTTAAGTGCAGCGATAGCTTGGCCACCTGCGTTGTACATACCCCAGAACATTGCTGGGAATACCGCAAACCAAACCATGATCATGATACGTTTTAAGTCAACGCTATCACGAACGTGCGAGCTTTTTTTCGTTACTAAACCTGGTGTGTAGAAAAGGGTTGCAGCAGCTTCGTAAAGCGCGAACCACTTCTCATGTTTACCACCCGGCTCAAAATGATGCTCGATGTCTTCAATAAACTTTTTAAGGCCCATGAAAAATTACCCTTCCTTCTGAATGGTATCTAGGCATTCACGAAGGAGTTCACCGTATTCGTATTTACCAGGACACACAAAGGTACACAGTGCTACATCATCTTCATCCAGTTCAAGTGCACCTAGTGCTGCTGCACTGTCAGTATCACCTGCACATAGATCACGAAGTAGCAGAGTCGGTTCCATATCTAATGGCATTACGCGTTCGTAGTTACCAATTGGAACCATAGAACGATCACTACCGTTAGTCGTTGTTGTCATGTTGAACAACTGACCTTTGAAGATATGACCAAGGAATGAGCGAGTTACCGAGAACTTATTCTTACCAGGCGTAGCCCAGCCAAACAGTTCTTTTTCACGGCCTTCACGTAATACAGAAACCTGAACGTGGTAACGACCTAGGTATGCGTGAGGTCCAGTCGCATGAGTACCAGAAAGTACCGAACCAGAAATCACACGAACTTCACCTGGCATCAGCTCGCTGTCCGTCACCTCTTCTAGGCTTGCACCTAGAGTTGTACGAACTAAACGAGGGTTATTTACCACTGGGCCAGCCAGAGAAATAACACGATCAGTGTAAAGCTCACCAGTTAGGAACAACTGACCGAACGCAATAACGTCTTGGTAGTTGATGCTCCACGCCACATTTTCTACATTCACTGGGTATAGGAAATGCATGTGGGTGCCAGCAAGACCTGCTGGGTGAGGGCCATCAAATACGTGCTCTTCAACATTTGACTGAGAAGAACGAGGCAGACTTGTGCCAGATTTACATACGTAAACCTTGCCATCTGTCAGGGTTGAAAGCAGGTCTAAACCGGCAACGAACGCTTCTTGCTGTTCATTGATGATCAACTCAGGCTGAGCTGCTAACGGATTGGTATCCATTGCAGTTACGAAGATAGCCTGTGTAGAAGACTCGATTGCTGGAACCTTGCTGAACGGACGAGTACGTAAAGCAGTCCAAAGACCTGAATCAACAAGCTGAGTTTTAACCGCTTCACGGTCAAGACTTGCTAGTTGGCCAGCTTCAAACTTATCGAAAGTAACCTGCTCTTCGCCTGCCACTTCAATCACTACAGACTGAAGTACACGCTTAGCGCCACGGTTAACCTCGATCACTTTACCAGCTGCTGGTGAAGTAAATTTCACACCTGGGTTCTTTTTATCTTCAAAAAGAACTTGAGCTTTCTTTACTTCATCGCCTACGCGGACATGCATAGTAGGACGCATGCCGACGTACTCTTCGCCAAGCAAGGCGACTTTTTTGATGGTCTTACCATCATTAATCACCTGGGATGGAGTTCCTGCTACAGGCAGGTCCAAACCCTTCTTTATTGTAATCATACGCACTTGCACTACTTTTATCGGGAAAAAGATTCTTAGATTGCGTAACTTTTAGACACGACACTAGTGTCCGGTTTTGGCGCCGTTTAAAACACCAAAATCGCAACATCCTCTCAAAAATCTCGCAACAAGAAATCATCGAGATTTATCAGGTGCGATAGTCTATCATCTTTTTGGAAGTTGATGCCATGATGAATCCGATGAATAACCGAGATATTTCGAAGGAATTGAGTTTAAAAGGCTAAGGAATAGTCATAAGTTTGAGCCACCGCACAAACCTTTTCCTGTATGTTATTTTGTATAATTCAATGCATTCACATCGTGAAACAATCTTATTTAAAACTAACTATTGCATTTATTTGTTTCTACATTGTTAACAGCACCCCTTTAGCACTGACTAAAAAGGGTAGCCGTCGCTACCCTCTCATTTTATTATTTTGAACCACCCAAGCACATTGGGCTATCTGGAGCGTGTTGATTCTGCTCTTTCCACTCACTCGCGGTGTAAGTGTGCATCGAAAGCGCATGAATATGATTAGCGAGCTCATCAGCCAAAACTTGATTGACTTGGCGATGACGACCAATAAGTCTTTGCCCTTCAAACTTTTCACTCACAATCACAACTTTAAAGTGGCTTTCTGAGCCAGCCGGTACATTGTGCATAAAGCTCTCATTGATCACTTTGAGCTCTGAAGGCGAGAATGCTTCACGCAACTTGGTTTCGATTACTTCTTGCAACATCGTGCTTTACCATCAAATATGAATGACTATTAACATTAAATCATAATATCCGATTAGTTAAAGCTAAAGGTTTTAGTTTCCACAACCGCTAGGTTTTGCGACAATTTGCGCATTGCACATTACCTAACGTCCCAACTATGAAAACTGAGCTTGCACTGCACGAGCGTACTCTTTCTTTATTCCGTTACCCAAAAAGAAGCAATGAAACCCTTCAAGCTTGGGATGCTGGCGATGAATATCTCATCAACCATATCGAAGATATGGGATTAGAGCCCAACCAACACATTCTTATCCTTAACGATAACTTTGGCGCTCTAAGTTGCTGGCTCAGTACAAATCATCGAATCACCATGATGAGTGATTCGTTTATTTCACAGACAGGAACACGTGAAAACTTAGCGCTAAACCAATGCAACCCAGTCTCTTTTGCCACAACTATCGAGCCAATCGCTAACGATGTTGATTTGGTATTGATGCAGTTGCCTAAAAGCAATCGTCACCTCACATGGCAACTAAGCCAGTTACGTTCAGCTTTGGCCCCATCAGTGCCCGTGATTGCCGTAAATAAAGCCAAAGATATTCACTCATCAACACTCAAACTATTTGAGAAGCACCTTGGCGAGACTAAAACGTCTTTAGCTTGGAAAAAGCATCGCTTAGTTTTCAGTCAGGCCAATGTTGCCAACCCGAAACCTGTATCGGCTAACACACGTTGGAACGTCGACGGTGAAAATATAGAGCTCAATAATCTGCCAAATGTTTATTCGGGAGAGAGCTTAGATCTGGGTGCACGCTTCATGATTCAGCATCTACCAACCAATCCTAATCTAAAGCATGTGCTTGATTTAGGCTGTGGCAATGGTGTGTTATCAGTCAAAATGGGGCAACTCAATCCGGCGATAAAATTGACCTGTGTTGATGAGAGTTTTATGGCTGTCGAATCGACTAGACAAAACCTGATTGAAAACTTAGGTGAGGATAGAGAAATAGAGTGTATCGCCAATAACTGTCTCGATGGCCTAGAGCAAAATGATGTCGACATGATTATGTGTAACCCGCCATTCCATCAGCAACAAGCGATTACCGATCATATTGCTTGGCAGATGTTCTGTGATGCAAAGCAAATTCTTAGAGTTGGTGGACAATTATTAGTTATCGGTAACCGCCACCTCGGCTACGATGGTAAACTTGCTAGACTGTTTGGCAAGTCAAACGTTAAAGTTGTGGCAGCCAATAAGAAATTTGTTATTTTACAAGCAACTAAATAGTCCACTATTATCTCTCTAAACGTTTGGTAAGCTCAAAGAGTTAACAATAAAGGAAATTACAATGAGAAAACTGGTTTTAGCCGCGTCAATGGCACTACTTACTGCGTGTGCAGCACCACAGCAAGAACAAATTAACTTTATGCCTAAAGCCGTTCTGAGCAATAGTGACCTTGTAAAAGACGCAGCATTCACTTTGACCAGTAAAGACGTTCGCTCTGCGCAGTATGTTGCACTTATTGATAGCGGTCGTTCTAACATTGAGCCTATTCACTCTAAGCAAAACGTACGTATCTCAATTGAAAACGCGCTGCTTGAACAGTTTAAGTCACAAGGTTTTCGCAGCACGGTAAGCAGTGAAAACACTATCGCAATTGAAGTGCAAGAAGCGTTGGTTTCTGTTAAGCATAGCGTGATGGAAAACCAGATGGATGGCAAAGTCGTCCTAGAAATCACAGCAGAGACACCACAAGGTAAACTGGTAAAAACCTACACAGGTACCGCTAAGCGTACTGGTGCTCTGAGTGCTTCAAATGAAGATATCGAAGCTGTACTAAATGATGTAATTAATTTAGTCCTTCAAGAAATATCAAATGACCGAGAGCTTCAACAGTACATGCAGGAGCGATTCTAATGTTAAAGGTAGCAATTGCTTCGCTAGCGCTACTCAGCAGTCTAGCGATAGCTGGACCCAAAGTTGAATTTGAAACCACCCTTGGTTCATTTACTGTTGAGTTAAACCAAGAGAAAGCACCACTCACTGTGGCAAACTTTCTCAAGTACGTGAATGATGGCAGTTACGTTGGCAGTCAATTTCACCGTGTGATCCCTAATTTTATGGCACAAGGTGGTGGTTTCGATAAGAACATGAAATCGTTGCCAACATACTCCCCAGTAAGAAACGAAGCGTCTAATGGGCTAAAAAACGACGCTGCAACCATTGCGATGGCAAGAACCAATAACCCTCATTCAGCAACCAGACAGTTCTTTATTAACTTCGTTGACAACAACTTTTTAGATTACGACCAACGCCCGCCGGGCTATGCCGTATTTGGTAAGGTGACTCAAGGATTCGATGTCATCCAAGGAATGGGTAAAAAACCAACTCACTCAGTTGGCCGCTATCGCGATGTTCCAGTAGAGCCAATCATTATTACTAAAGCCACTCTTCTTAAATAATTCTCTTAGGCTCTAACCCACAAGTTAGAGCCTCATTTTTCTTGCTGACCAAAAAATCAAACAAGGATTTGTGTATGTCTTCTGACTCCCCCTCCATGTCTTGGCTAGAGACTATCCGTAGTTATATGGATAAACGTCTTATGTGGGTCTTTATGCTTGGCTGTTCGAGCGGTTTCCCGTGGGTACTGATCGGTTCAAATATGTCCGGCTGGCTAAAAGACGCAGGGTTAACACGCGCTGCAATTGGTTACTTTGGTAGTGTCTTCGCGGTTTACGCGATTAACTTTTTATGGGCGCCATTGGTTGACCGTGTCAAACTGCCAGTGCTACACAGCTTATTAGGCCAGCGCCGTAGTTGGATTTTCCTATGCCAATCTTTAGTGCTGGTCAGCACTCTGTTTATTGCCGGCGTGGATCCATCCAAGAACCTAATGTTCACTTCGATGTTAGCGCTTGGCATTGCCATCGCCTCTGCCACTCAAGACATCGCCATTGATGCATACCGTATCGATACTTTCCCGAAATCACAATCGTCTAAGCTACCTCAAGCTTCTGCGATGGCCGTGATTGGTTGGTGGACAGGCTATTCACTTCCTGGGTATCTTGCCTTCATCAACGCAGATACCATCGGCTGGAATGGCGTCTACTACGGAATGGCATTTATTGTCGGTATTTTGATGATCTTTACTCTATTAGTCGGCGAGCCAAAAACCAATCGTGAAGCTCTGCAGCACCAAGCAGAAGCCCGCCACAATAAAGTTGTGAATTCAAAAGTGGTGGCATGGTTCAGCGTAACCGTAATCGAGCCTTTCTTAGACTTCTTCAAACGAAACGGCATACAAGTCGCAATCACACTCTTGCTGTTTGTATTCCTATTTAAGATTGGTGAAGCCTTCCTCGGCCGTATGTCGATTACCTTCTATAAAGAAGTTGGCTTTAGTAACGAACAGATCGGCTACTACTCGAAGCTTATTGGCTGGGGAGCGACAATCTTCTTTACCTTAGTAGGAAGTATGTTCAATGTTAAGTTCGGCATTGTTCGCGGTTTGATGATTGGCGGCATCGCAATGGCGGCAAGTAACCTTATGTTTGCGTGGATCGCTAAAGTTGGTCCGAATGAACACCTATTCTTAGCCACCATCCTTGTCGATAACTTCACAACTGCCTTCTCAACAGTAGCGTTTGTGTCGTTCTTAACTGTACTAACAGGTCAAGCTTTCTCGGCGACTCAGTATGCCTTACTAGCTTCACTGGGTAACTTTGGCCGTACCACACTGGCATCGTTTAGTGGTGAACTTGCTGATTACCTCAATGACTGGTCGCTGTTCTTTGTGATTACAGCGTTAATGGTTATTCCAAGCTTAATCATGCTCTACTCGCTGCGTCATTACTTTACCGACCTACTCGAGAAAGCAAGAAGACGAGATGAGTCTGCTGAAGCTGAACAAGAAGAAGCAGCTTCAAAATAAGCAAAAAGGCTTGGTGATTCACCAAGCCTTTTTTGATTTATTTGTTAGGGTTAATTACGGATACATGCCCTTACCAAATAGGTTAAATACCCTCGCAACCCCCTGAGTAAACAGCATAGGTTCGGTTAGAACTGTTAAGCATAAGCAGTCCTCACCTTGTTTAGTAAAGGGAGAGTGTTTAACTGATGCATCTTTTTGTAAGTAATCACCAACTTGATACTCACCATCTTCGTCGCTGAAGCTACCGTGTAATACCAGTGTCGATTCGAGCCCTTTATGGGTGTGTTGAGGAATTGTCACTCCCTCAGAGATATACATCAGATTAACTCTAGCTTGGTCGGAGAGCTCAATCGAAGCACTGTAGACTTTGCCACCATAGCTTTTCCACTCACCAATCTGATCTCTAAAGCGACTCAACGACAGCGGTAGCCGGAATGTCTTACCATTGACATCGATAAATGTTGGCTTTCTGCTCGGCCTAAATGGCTCATCACTCGGCTCTAAGGCTAAGATACTTGTTAGCATGTCATCAAAACTATCCACTGGCAAAGTAGAGACATTGACTAACTCTTCTCCACAGCACTCCTCAAGAGCATCGACCTTGGCACGACATTTAGGGCAAGTCTCGATGTGTGTCGCAATCGTAAAAGCGGTCACATCGTCCAACGTGCCTTGCGCATACGCTTCTAAAATAGATGTTTCTGGATGATAACTCATAATTTATCCGCCCCTATAGTATCGCGTAGCTTTTCAACAGCTAGCCGTAAACGAGACTTAACCGTCCCCAAAGGTATATCGAACATATCCGCAACTTGCTGGTGCGGGAGCTCTTCAAGATATACCGCTTTGACTACCTCTCTTTGTGCCACAGGCAAGGTATCCAAATACTTTATCACCTGCTGCTTAAGCCGATCCATTTCAGGAGAGTAATGCTCCACCATATCAGGCGGGCAGTAGTCGTTCGGCCACAAATCTTCAGAGTGAAGATGGCAATCGCGCCCTTTCTGCTTTCGTAATGTATCAAAGCACAAGTTACGTGCAATAGTGTAGATCCAAGTCGAAAGCGAACTCTTGGATGGGTCAAACAGGACACTCTTTTGCCAAACGATTGAGAGTGCCTCTTGGACGATTTCCATCGCAACCTGCTCGTTACCCATGTGACGAAAAACAAACTGTTTTAACCGAGGAGAAAAATGGTTAAATATGACAGCAAATGAAGCTTTGTCTCTTTGCTTCACGTTCTCCATGTATGAATGCCATTCTTCTTTTGAAAAAGTCTGGGTATCTAAATTTTCCATTTTGATAGCCTTAGATTCACTTTTTAATATGTGCTTACGTAGTGGGCCGAATATCGATCACTTCGCTACTGTCTTTCTAAACTCTTTTTAATATAGCTTATCGCTGCCTGACAATTTGTTTCTAATGTAAGCTCATCAAATTGTTGATTAGTGACTGGCAATAATTCTAACCAACGTTGGCTAACCCAACTCGCATCATCAAAAAAACGTTGTTCGTAAAGGTCACCAAGATCAGGAAACTGTTGGTAAACTCTAACTAAATCCCTAGTTATCCGTACATCATCGACGTCAAGCTCCTCTGCCCCCCAATTGGGGAGCTTTTCTATCCGAGCAAACCTTAAACCGTCATGTTCGACTCTAACGCTCCGAATCTTAAATTTACTTAACCCGGTAATTGAAATTCCAAGTAGGCCGTCCTCATACAACTCAAAATCAATAATTTTGGCCAGAGTACCAACAGCCGATAATTCATCACCTTTCTTATCGCTGTCAAAAAGGCAGATACCAAACGTTCCTTTATTTTGCATCGCTAGGGAAACTAGCCGCTTGTATCTAGGTTCGAAGATTCTCAAACGCATTTTTCCTTCTGGCAAAACGACCGAACTCAGAGGGAAAAGCATAATTTCAGACATAAACGTTCTCATTCTATTTTGTTATTAACATTTACGTCACCAGCACCCAACAAGATCATTCACCATATCTGTTGAATACATGACAGACATAAAAATACGAGCAAACGCTTGCGTAATCGATACCCACTTCACTTTTCGTGCAACGTATGATTAGTTCCGTTACATTTCAATTTTTAGTTTGTTAATGAGAACCAGATCACTCGATTTATGTTTTTTTTTGCATATGTTGCACATGGCTTTTGCGGAATTTATCGCTATTATTCGCTCCAGAAAAGCACAACACAGATTGTGCAACTAGACAAATATCCAATCAATATTGAATTAACATACATAGAGAGTTCCATTATGCGTAAATCACTTTTAGCTCTTGGTGTTGTAGCTGCAATGTCTGCACCTGCGATGGCTGCTGATTATTCAGACGGCGATATCCATAAAAACGACTACAAATGGATGCAATTTAACCTAATGGGTGCATTCAACGAGAAAGGTGTTGCTGAGTCTACTCACGACTACCTAGAGATGGAATTTGGCGGCCGCTCAGGCATCTTCGACCTATACGGTTACGTAGATGTATTCAACTTAACTTCAGATTCTGGTAGTGACAAAGCTAAGTCAGAGAAGATCTTTATGAAATTCGCTCCACGTATGTCTCTAGATGGACTTACTGGTAAAGACTTATCTTTTGGTCCTGTAAAAGAAGTTTACTTAGCAACCATCATGGAATGGGGTGGCGGTGGTGCTACTAACTGTGATGCAACTGGCTGTATTGATGGTAGTCCAGGTGTTAACACTCAGAAAATCGGTTTAGGCTCTGATGTAGAACTACCTTGGTTTGGTAAAGTGGGTCTAAACCTATACGGTACATACGATTCAAACAAAAAAGATTGGAACGGTTACCAAATCTCGACTAACTGGTTCAAGCCTTTCCACTTCTTTGAAAATGGTTCATTCATCTCTTACCAAGGTTATGTAGACTTCCAGTTTGGTATGGATAAAGACAAAGGTTACGCAACATCAAGTACAGGTGGAGCAATGTTCAATGGCCTTTACTGGCACTCAGACCGTTTTGCTGTTGGTTACGGCCTGAAGCTATACAATGATGTATATGGCTTCGCAGATAATGAAGGTCTTCCTTGGAATCCAGCACAAAAAGCTGAGTCTTCAGGCGTTGGTCACTACCTAGCAGTAACTTACAAGTTCTAATTGAACTTATAAGTGATAGATTTCTAAATGGCACCTTAGGGTGCCATTTTTATTGGCTTTCTCTATAGATAACCTTATGATCTTGGCCAAACCCACTGATTATCTATCGTATGAATATTGTCGTTCTCGGTCCTGGTGCAATCGGCTCTTTATGGGCATCCTACCTCCATCATGCAGGACACTCCGTTTCGCTTTGGTCTCGACGTGCAGAATCGACGATTTATCTCCAAAGAGATGAGCATGTTTCGGTCCAATTCGCTAATCGCTCCAAACACGATCTTGAACATGCTGACTTATTGCTTGTTACTCTAAAGGCTCCTCAAGTAGAGAGTGCGTTATCTGAGCTTAAGCCATTCATTAATAAAGACACCGTAGTTATCTTAATGCACAACGGCATGGGTACCGCTGAAGTCGTCTCTAAGTTACTCATTGATAACCCTTTAGTTCTTGCAACAACAACTCATGGCGCGTATCGAAAGTCACCTCACCATGTCTTACACACTGGATTGGGCAAAACCGAGTTGGGTGGCTATAACTCAGCAGGGAAACAGTGTGAATTCTTAGCTGAAGTATTCCAACACGCACTTCCCCAAGTCATTTGGAACCCGACAATCCTTAATGCACTTTGGAATAAACTTGCCATCAATTGCGCCATCAACCCGCTTACCGCAATACACAGAGTGGCTAATGGAGAGCTGGCACAAAGCCAATATCAAGACACCCTGCTGTCTGTAATTAACGAAGTCTCCTCGGTGATGCAGGCTGAAGGAATCAATATCAACTCAGAAATGCTGAGTCAGTCCGTTGCTCAAGTCATTCAAGCAACGGCGAAAAACTTATCTTCTATGCAGCAAGATATTGTTCATCAACGCCAAAGCGAGATAGACTTTATTACTGGCTATTTGATTAAAAAAGCGCAGCAGCACAATATAGCAACGTCGGTAAACCGCTCGCTGTATGACGCCATTAAAAACATCGAACAAGGTTGGAATTAACCATGACTAAAAAAGTCCTCGTCCCTATCGCTCCTGGCAGTGAAGAAATGGAAGCTATTACTATCATTGATATGATGGTTAGAGCTGGATACGAAACTGTGGTTGCCAGTGCCGACTTCGGTGGTCAGTTAACAATGAAAGCCTCTCGTGGTGTCACGCTGACCGCTGACTGTAAACTGGTCGATATCGCTGACGATGAATTCGATGCGGTCATATTACCGGGAGGCGTTGAAGGTGCAGAAACGTTCCGCGACAGCACTGTTCTGGTCGAGATTGTTCGCCAGCAGATGTACGAAGGGAAGTTGGTTGCTGCGATTTGCGCCGCACCAGCTCTCGTTCTTGCTCATCACGGCCTATATAGCGACGCACTAATGACTTGTCATCCTAGTTTTGAAAGCCACATCAATCCGAATAAATGGCGCGTTAAACGAGTCACTTACGATGTAAACCACAACCTGCTAACTAGCCAAGGGCCAGGCACCGCACTAGAGTTCGCTATGGAAGTCATCATAAACCTTTCCGGTAAAGCACATGCGTGGACCGTTGCAGAGCCTATGGTGACGATACCAACGCTACAATACCATAAGCTAGGTGACGAATAATGTTTGACGTGCAAGCAGTGGTTGCGCAATTCCCCGCCTTACTTCAACAAGTCAATGGCCAACGACTGGTCTATTTAGATAGCGCCGCGACCACTCAGAAGCCTCGCTGCGTGATCGAGGCAATTACCGACTATTACAGTCACCAAAACGCCAATGTACACCGTGGAAGCCATAGCTTAACCGCTAAAGCCACCAGCCAATTTGAGTCAGCTCGTCAGACTGTGGCCGACTTTTTAGGCGCTTCAACGAGTAACGAGATCGTATGGACTCGAGGCGCTACAGAAGCTTTGAACTTAATCGCTCAGACTTACGCACGACATACGCTTAAGCCCGGAGATGAAATCTTAATCAGTGAAATGGAACACCACGCCAACATAGTTCCATGGCAAATTGTTGCTGAGCAAACTGGGGCTAAAGTGGTCAAGGTGCCGATGGCGAGCGAATGTTCGTTTGATTTAGAGGCATTTAAATCGCTACTTTGTTCTCAAACCAAGATCGTTGCTTTAGCTCATATCACCAATGTAACTGGTACTCGCCAACCTATTGAACAAGTGATCGAGCTTGCTCATCAGAAGGGCGCGATTGTTGTCGTAGACGGCGCTCAGGGGATCGTCCATGAACAAGTGAACGTCGCTTCACTCAACGCCGATTTTTACGTTTTCTCTGGCCATAAACTGTACGCTCCAGCCGGTATTGGGGTGCTATATGGCAAACTAGAACTGCTTGAAGCAATGCCTCCATGGCACGGCGGCGGTAAAATGGTAGAGAAAGTCTCATTTGAGGGGACAACCTACAGTGAACTTCCGGGTAAATTTGAAGCTGGTACGCCTAACGTGGCTGGTGCTATTGCTTTAAACACGGCCATCAACTGGTATCAAAGCTTTGACCGACAAGCACTTGAGTCACATATCCACCGGCTCGTATCAGAGGCCTATACACGCCTCAACGCACTAGAAGATATTGAAATTCTTGGCTACCAGCCAGGTGCTAGTGTGCTCTCGTTCGTAATGGACGGCGTTCATCACCAAGACATTGCGACACTACTTGATCAACAAGGGATCGCCGTTCGAGCAGGGCATCACTGTGCACACCCTCTAATGGATGCACTCGGGGTCAAAGGTACTGTGAGGGCGTCATTTGCCATCTACAACACAATGGAAGATGTAGAGCGCTTTATCGCTGCGGTCGAAAAAGCCGTAGATATGTTATAGCGAGAAGCGAGAAGCGAGAAGCGAGAAGCGAGAAGCGAGAAGCGAGAAGCGAGAAGCGAGAAGCGAGAAGCGAGAAGCGAGAAGCGAGAAGCGAGAAGCGAGAAGCGAGAAGCGAGAAGCGAGAAATTTGGAGGGTTGGCACTTAATGTCAACCCTTTTTATTTCAATAAATTACGCTGTCATCCTCGAGAACGAGGCACGAATGAATTGGGGATCTCTTAAAGCAAATCGATGTTTTATAGAGATTCCCTACTCCTTCCTTCGACAGTCTAGTGAATCACGGTATATAGCGTCGCTGCGAAGCCCGCTCTAACACGCTACAGCTCATCAAATGCTTCAATCGCCTCTGAAAGCTTCTTAACTCCGTGAATTTGCATTCCAGTGATACCGCCCTTAGGCATGTTTGCGGCAGGAACAATCGCCTTCTTAAAGCCATGTTTGAACGCTTCATTAAGACGCTCTTGACCACTAGGGACTGGGCGAATCTCGCCAGCAAGACCAACCTCACCAAATACCACTACATCTTTTGGCAATGCACGGTCGCGGAAGCTTGAAAGCAGCGCCATAACCAAAGCAAGGTCTGCACTGGTTTCAGTAACCTTAACCCCACCAACAACATTGACGAATACATCTTGGTCCGCCATTTGTAGCCCCCCATGTTTATGCAGTACCGCCAGCAGTAATGAAAGACGGTTTTGCTCAAGGCCGACAGCAACACGACGCGGGTTCGCAAGCTGTGAATAGTCAACGAGAGCCTGTATCTCAACCAGCAGAGGTCGAGTACCTTCCCATACCACCATCACTGAACTGCCAGATGTTTCTTCTTCGCCACGTGATAAGAAAATCGCTGACGGGTTACTGACTTCTTTCAGCCCCTGCCCTGTCATTGCAAATACGCCTAGCTCGTTGACCGCACCAAAACGGTTCTTATGGCTACGCATGGTTCTAAATCGGTTATCTGTACCGCCGTCTAGCAACACAGAGCAGTCAATGATGTGTTCTAGTACCTTTGGTCCAGCGAGGGTGCCATCTTTGGTCACGTGGCCAACGATAAACACTGAGACGTTGTTTTGCTTAGCGTAACGGGTTAACGCAGTTGCCGATTCACGAACTTGAGCCACACTGCCCGGTGAAGATTGTACGTCAGCGACATGCATAACCTGTATTGAGTCTATCACCATGATCTTCGGCTGCTCTTTTTCAGCAATTTGGCAGATGCGATCAACGTTGGTTTCGGACAGCATTTTTAAGTTCTCTTTCGGCAAGCCTAATCGAGAAGCGCGCATTGCAACCTGCTGTAGAGATTCCTCGCCGGTTACGTAGAGCGTTGGCATTTGAGATGCGAGGTAACACATAGTCTGCAGCAGCAATGTAGACTTGCCGGCACCAGGGTTGCCACCAATTAAAATCGCCGCGCCGGGAACAACACCACCACCTAATACACGATCAAACTCTTTATAGCCGGTGGTAAAGCGAGGTACTTCTTGCAGATCAATCTCAGACAGCGCCTGCACTAGGGTTTCACCCGAGTTACCCGCATACCCCGTTAAACGCTCATTTCTCGCCGCCGCAGGGGATGCCGCCAGTCTCACCTCGCTAATTGTATTCCACGCACCACAAGCATTGCACTGCCCCTGCCAACGTGGAAAATCAGCACCGCAATCATTACATACGTATGCTCTTTTCGCTTTTGCCATGTAACCTCAGGTATTTAAAATGGTATTTGTGACACAAACTGCACCATGGCACGTTTATCTCACATAGAAACTTGATTCGCTGTAACATATCACTAAAGATCTTAATATCAAGGCCGATATCAAGAGTAAGGAATACTCTAACAAAAAAATATGCAGCAGCCAGAAATACTCTCGTTAGCAGAGCGATTAATTCCAGCATACCATGCACAGGACTTCGAGCATCTTCTTAACCAAATGACAGAGGGTGAGCCTCCTTCGACTAAAATTTTAGTCAAAATGGAACTTAATCGCGTCATGGCGCCTTGTACCAAGCCCATCGATCTGCGTGGACGAGTAAAAGGTGAGTGCCGCGCTTATGAACTGGATGGTTTAAAGCACTGGCTAGACGATGTTGCATTTAACGCATACCACAAAAACACCCGTAAATTTGGTGGCTATACCGAAGGCGTATGGGAAGCGCTGATCAATACCCATAACAACTTTCGTGTCATGCAAAAGCAGGGGAAACCTACTGGCACTGAAGTTGTAGCTAACCCCAATGGCTTAGATGTCGAAGCAATTACACTCGGATACGATCTAAAGCGTAAAGAGAACCGACTTAAGATCTCATCCCAAGTCGAAATCAAGCTAGCAAACAACCAAGTAGTTAATGCGCTGACGGTTGATATCTCTCCTTCTGGTGCGAAATTCAAAGCACCTTCCGCCTTTGACTACAAATTGGGCGAGGTCGTTGACGTTACCCTTATTGAGCTACAAAAGTCGGTTGAAGTCGAAGGTATTGATCAGCCAATTCCCTACCGTATTGTCGGTATTGACGAGTCGTATGAAAATGATGCGGTTAAGTTTTTACGCCTACTTAAGCTCGACACCTCAAGTCTGGTTGAAAAGATCATTGAGCACCTATTACAAAGTGATGCTCAGAAAGCTCGTCATGATAATCAAGATAAGATCATCCGTGCACGCGCTCGCGGTTTCGAACATACCTACTTGAAGCACACCTGCAACTTACCAGTGTTTTTTAGCGGCAATGAGCTAAAACTGGTTCTAATGACCGAGAATAACCGTCCTATTTGGCAATACTGGCACGATGAACGAAATCAGCAAACCCTGAGTAGCCTTTTTCATCAACAACGCATGTCGCAATTGACCACCGAGGGTGTCAAAGGTAGCAGTAACGTGATTTACGCCTTCACTCATCAACATAAAGAGAAGAGCTTATTCTTTTCGATGATGATGCCTGAAGCAACGCGTGACCTGCGCCAACTATTTTGGCATGTAGGGGCGAAAAAAGAGAGTTGGAAAGCGTTCAGACTCTCTGTATTTGAATTGTCGCCAGATGAGAGAAAAGAGCTATCACAACACTATAGTGAATTAGACCTGGAAGCAGAGACTCTGACTCATTGTGGTGTCTTGCAAGAGATCTCTGATGACAATAGTCGCCATGATTACTTACTAACGGATAAGCCACGTCTTGCAGCGAACGAGTTAAACCCTTTCCGTCACCTACGTAATCCAACAACTAATCCAGCGTGTATCTACTTTGATGCCCAATCTCGACGCAGAGAACCTAGATATCAATTCAAATCACCGCTCATGCTAACTGATGCTAATGGCGAGGCTGTTGAAGGCGTCACCGTTGATATATCTAAGCATGGGGCCAATATTGCTCTTAGCTCCCCGAGTACTTTAAAAGCCGGAGAACTCTGCTTCATTGATTTCAAAGAACTGCAGCTCTATGATAAGAATCTTCCGCTCAGTGAAGTTCCTTATAAAGTCATTCGTATCAGCCCAACCGGAAAACACCTTCAGCTTGCGATTGAGGAATCGAGACAGATCATACGTACCATCACTTTCTTTGGTCGCCTAATTGAGCACAACCAAGACAAACTTATCGCCAAAAAAGAGCTACTGCCAAGCAATGAACTACTAGAAAGTTTGCATGATATCTTGTTAGACAAAATGGTCAGTTCACCACTTTATATTGAGAAAAGAGGTAAGAGCCTGCGCCCTAAAGCAATTGGGGTGAATTATCCTCTGAGCCCGTACCTGACTATTTTGGCCAAACTTGGCGACGGTGCTAACTTCTCTTTAGCACCAATATACAAAGGTCATACGAATACCTTGTTGGCACAACCAATGAAGCGAATTGAAGGTGCCGAGCCTCAATACCAAGAGCTATATCTAAGTGTGAGTAAGTTTGGTACCCGAATTCAGTCAGTAGATGCAAAACTCACTAGCGAATTTGAGAGCGTTAAAGAACGCATCAATTATATTAAGCGAGCACAATTGATGGGCGAGTTTTATGCGATTCGAATCTGTGGCGCACCTGTTTTCAACCCTATAACCGCGCTGGTTCGAAAAGATCTTGAGGAGTTAGCCCAAATCAGCATGCATCAGGCACGTAGCTTAGAAAAAGAGCTCAATAATATTGTCGGCTATGGTGAACTGACTGATATTACTGAAGAAGTATTAATTCGATTAGAGCTAACCAACTAGTATTTATTCAATAAAAAGCGAGGTCGTGGCCCTCGCTTTTTTTAGTGGTAAGTTTTCTACGCTTACGGCTGAGGCATAAAACTCACACGCTTTTGCTTAACAAGAATCGCCGACAAAATACAAATGATCCCACCAAGCCCGACGTAACGAACGGCACTCTTAGCTTGTTGCTCTACTTTCGGTTTTGCATGATACGCAATGCCCAAGCCAGCCGCGTCCATCATAACGAGGTCATTTGCACCATCGCCGACTGCAATCGTATTGTGTGGCTCAATCTCATAGTCATCGGCAAGCTGCTGTAAAATATCCGCTTTAGTCTGCGCTGAAACGACATCGCCAAGCACTTTACCGGTCAACTTGCCGTCAACGATCTCAAGCTGGTTTGACTGCGCATAATCCAACCCAAGTAACTCTTGCAAATAGTCTGAGAAGTATGTGAAACCACCAGAGGCAATCGCCGTCTTCCAACCATACTGTTTTAATGTCCCTATCAGTTCAGGAAGATCTGGCATTAGCGGAAGCTGCTCACGTACGGCACTTAAAATGCTTTCATCAGCGCCCGTTAGTTTACCGACTCGCTGACGCAAGCTTTGCTCAAAGTCGAGCTCGCCTTGCATTGCTCGTTCAGTGACTTCAGAGACCTCTTCTCCTACTCCAGCCAGCTTAGCAATTTCATCAATACACTCGATCTGAATAGCCGTAGAGTCCATATCGAGCACAATCAACCCTGGCTTGCTCAACTCTGGCATGTCATTCAAGGTCGAGTAATCGAGCTCAAGTGCCTGCAAAATATCTTCGTGTTGCTCAGTTAGCTCTCCGGCCATTAAAGCAACTTCATACTCACCAACCTTCCACACATCGACAATGGCATTGTAGTAACCTACAAAAAAATCGATGTCTTCAAATTTGCTGGGGCAGAGATAGTGTCCAAACACCACCCAACCGGCTTTCGCTTTATCAAACTGAGTCGCGAGGCGGGTTTCTGGTAGGCGATTAATTAAAGGGGTATGTTTGCGTATAGAAAGGGGCTTTAACGAGTCCATGTCAATTATTCCTGTAAAATCTCTCCACACGTTAACCTATTGCAATTTATCTGCGCAAGTCTCAATATGCTCTAAAGTATAATAATCCTCTATTTAGGTGAAAAATGGACTCATCTCTGTTTTCTTTTCGTATCGCACTGAAAGTGTTGGCAACGGCCTCGTTAATTGCCATGGTCGCCACAATTGGTATCAATAGCGTCAAAATCACGAAAGGTAACGAGCAGATTCAAGCTAACCAATTAGAGACCTTAACCGATATCCTTATCTCTCAAGCGTCGCTGTCGGCGAGCGATATGATCGTGACTCAAGATCAAGAGCGTTTGTTGAAACTGACCAATCAATTAGCAAAAGATAACCTAGTGGTTGATGCCACCATCTATGACGCAGAAGGGATCAAGTTAGCAGCGAGTGACCAAGCAACCTCAGTACGTGAAATTCTAGGTTTAGATACCCCTCTTCAGACGGCAAGAATCGGCAAGCAACAATTGGTCGAGCCAGTACTAAAAGATGGCAGCGTAATTGGCTTTGTCCGCATCACCTTTGAAACCGGTAAACTCACCGCGTTTTCAGATCACTACTACCGCAAGAGTGATCGATACATGTACACCATGGTGGCAATGAGTTTTATCGCGGGTTTATTGCTGACGCTGATTATTCGCCGTAAACCGAATAAGCGTAAGGGCGAAAATTTACTGCTTAAAGATATGCAGTAAAATCCAGAAAACAAAAAGGGTTGATGCCAAGCATCAACCCTTTTTTATTGGCCATCCCACAAAAAAAGCGAGCAATTTGAGTCCATAGAAAGCCTCTAGAGATCCCCTACTCACTCCTCCGTCGTTCTATGGAATGACGAGAGAGAAAAGTGATGATTACTCTTCATCACCAAGAAGAACGGAGTCTAGAGCAATGATCATCATGTCGTTGAACGTTGTCTGACGCTCATCTGAAGTCGTTTGTTCACCTGTTTTGATGTGGTCTGAAACAGTACAAATAGTCAGAGCTTTAGCGCCGTATTCGGCACATACGCCGTAGATACCCGCCGCTTCCATCTCAACACCTACGATGCCGTATTTGTCCATTACGTCGAACATTTCAGGGTCTGGCGTGTAGAACAGTTCAGCAGAGAACAGGTTACCCACTTTCACTTCAATACCACGAGCTTTCGCAGCATCTTCAGCGGCACGAACCATTTTGTAGTCGGCGATAGCAGCAAAGTCATGACCTTTAAAGCGAATACGGTTCACTTTCGAGTCAGTACATGCGCCCATGCCGATAACCACATCGCGAACTTTGATATCTTCACTTACCGCACCACAACTACCGACACGGATGATCTTCTTCACACCGAAGTCTTTGATAAGTTCTGTCGCGTAAATTGAGCACGACGGGATACCCATACCGTGGCCCATTACCGATACCTTACGACCTTTGTAAGTACCAGTGAAACCGTACATATTGCGTACATCACATACCTGTACAACGTCTTCCAGGAACGTTTCTGCAATGTATTTCGCGCGTAGCGGGTCACCCGGCATTAGAACAACATCTGCGAATGCACCCATTTCTGCGTTGATATGTGGAGTTGCCATGATTTAATTTCCTTTTCTTAATCGGATATAAGTAAGCAATAAACAAAAGAATAGAGGGACAAGCCCTCTATTTGAAATATCTAGTTAGAATTACAGAAAGTTTTTGCCGTAATCCATTGGTGATGTACCAAAGTGGCTTGCTAACGTTTGGCCAATATCAGCAAACGTATCACGAAGACCTAAAGATCCTGCTGGCACTTTCGCGCCGTAAACGATCACAGGGATATGCTCACGTGTATGGTCTGTACCTGGCCATGTTGGATCACAACCATGGTCAGCAGTAAGAATTAACAGGTCATCTTCTTCCATTAACTCGATCACTTCATGGATACGACCGTCAAAGTACTCTAGCGCTGCGGCATAGCCTGCTACGTCACGACGGTGGCCGTAAGCAGAGTCGAAGTCAACGAAGTTAGTGAACACGATCGTATTGTCACCCGCTTCTTTGATTGCTTCTTTGGTTGCGTCAAATAGAGCTGGGATACCCGTTGCTTTAGTCTTCTTAGTGATACCGCAGCCAGCATAAATATCAGAGATCTTACCAATCGAGTGAACTTCACCACCCTTCTCTTCAACTAGCTTCTGAAGAATCGTCGCTGAAGGTGGCTCAACTGATAGGTCACGACGGTTACCGGTACGTTCAAACTGGCCTTTACCAGGGCCAATGAATGGACGAGCAATAACACGGCCAATGTTGTAGTTCTCAAGCTCTTCACGTGCGATTTGGCAAAGCTCTAGAAGACGGTCTAAGCCAAACGTCTCTTCATGACATGCAATTTGGAATACAGAGTCAGCAGAAGTGTAGAAGATTGGTTGGCCAGTCTTCATGTGTTCTTCACCCAAGTCATCAAGAACTTGTGTACCCGATGCATGGCAGTTGCCTAGGAAGCCATCAAGACCTGCACGCTCAAGAATGCGGTCTGTCAGCTCTTTCGGGAAGCTGTTTTCTTTATCAGTGAAGTAGCCCCAATCAAACAATACTGGCACGCCTGCTATTTCCCAGTGACCTGATGGAGTATCTTTACCAGAAGACAGCTCAGCCGCATGGCCGTATGCACCGATGATTTCAGCGTCAGTGTCAAGACCAGGAGCAAAGCTACCTGTTGACTCTTTATGAGCCATTGCAAGGCCAAGCTTAGATAGGTTTGGTAAGCGAAGTGGACCACTACGATCCGCATTGTCCGCAAGACCTTTATCACACTGCTCTGCGATATGACCCAGGGTATCAGAACCCACATCACCAAAGTCTTTTGCATCAGCCGTTGCACCGATACCAAATGAGTCTAAGACTAAAATAAATGCTCTTTTCATTATTGCTTCCTCAATTGGTCGAGAGCAAAAGCTTCAATCAACCAATCTTATTAATATTATATTAAGCCCTGTACAGCTGGAGTCGCAGCCAATACGGCTGCAACTTCACCTCTCGGGTTTAAACGTCTTCAGCGCGGATCTGGCGATAAACTTCAGGTGTTGGTGTGTATTCACCACCTACCGTAATTGCCTTCTTCAGCGCATCTGCCGCTTCCTGCCACTGCTCTTCTGTACGAGCATGAATAACAGCAAGAGGCTTGTCGTTAGATGCTTGTTCACCTAAACGGATGAAATGGTCAAAGCCTACCGCATAATCAATCGTGTCTGTCGCTACACGGCGACCACCACCCATTGATACAACCGCCATACCAATCGCACGAGTATCCATTGCTGAAACGACACCTGATTCATCAGCATAAACTGGCTTAACAATTTCAGCTTTATCCAGGTAGTTATCGTAGTTCTCAACGAAGTCAGCAGGACCACCAAGGCCGGCAACCATTTTACCGAAGCACTCAGCCGCTTTACCGTTGTCTAGCACTTCCATCAGCTTAGCGCGTGCATCTTCTGTGTTATCAGCCAGTTTAGCCAGCACTAACATTTCCGCACATGACGCCATAGTGACTTCTAGAAGACGAGGGTTACGGTATTCACCAGTCAAGAACTGAACCGCTTCACGAACTTCTACTGCGTTGCCCGCTGAAGAAGCCAGTACTTGGTTCATGTCTGTTAGGATTGCGGTGGTCTTGGTACCAGCACCATTTGCGACTGCTACGATGGATTTCGCGAGTTCTTCAGATGCTTGGTAAGTTGGCATAAACGCACCAGAGCCTACTTTTACATCCATAACTAGAGACTCAAGACCCGCTGCTAGTTTCTTAGATAGAATTGAGGCAGTGATTAATGAGATGTTGTCTACTGTTGCTGTAATATCACGAGTTGCGTAAACGCGCTTGTCTGCTGGTGCTAAGTCACCAGTTTGACCGATAATCGCAACTCCAGCATCTTTGGTCACATCACCAAACACTTCGTTGGTTGGTGTGATGTTGTAGCCTGGAATTGACTCAAGCTTGTCTAGTGTACCGCCAGTGTGACCAAGGCCACGACCAGAGATCATAGGAACGAAACCGCCACACGCTGCCACCATAGGGCCAAGCATTAGCGAGGTTACGTCACCCACGCCACCCGTTGAGTGTTTATCAACGATTGGGCCGCCAAACTCTTTGTGGCTCCAATCGATCACCATACCGGAGTCACGCATTGCACACGTTAGTGCGATACGCTCAGGCATTGTCATTTCGTTGAAAAAGATAGCCATTGCAAATGCCGCGATCTGACCTTCAGATACTGAATTGTTTGCAACACCTTGAATGAAAAAGTTGATTTCTTCGGCAGTTAGAACTTCGCCGTCACGTTTTTTACGAATAATTTCTTGAGGTAAGTACATTAGATCCTCCCATGCTTTGGGCAGCAAGGTTGTAAGGTAAAGAGGTAATGTGGAGCAGCAAATCGCCACTCCACCAAACAGACGTTATTTTTATCTACTCTCGAATGAGAAAATTAGTAAGCTGCTGGATCAGCAGTCTCGTCTGTCACTTCTAATGTATTAAGTAGGTTAGTTAGCAGGCTTGACGCACCGAAACGGTAGTGACGAGCATCAACCCAGTTGTCACCTAGGATTTCATCTGCCATTGCTAAGTACGCTTGCGCATCTTCTGCTGTACGTACGCCACCAGCTGGTTTGAAACCAACAGTTTCTGCAACGCCCATATCGCGAATCACTTCAAGCATCATGCGAGCGTATTCTGGTGTAGCGTTTACTGGCACTTTACCCGTTGAAGTTTTAATGAAGTCTGCACCCGCTTTGATACAGATTTCAGAAGCTTTCTTGATTAGTGCTTCTTCTTTTAGCTCACCGGTTTCGATGATCACTTTAAGAAGGATATCACCACACGCTTCTTTACATTGCTTCACTAGCTCGAAGCCAACGTCTTCGTTACCTGCCATTAGGGCACGGTAAGGGAATACGACGTCGACTTCATCTGCACCGTAAGCCACTGCCGCTTTTGTCTCAGCAACTGCAATTTCGATGTCGTCGTTACCGTGTGGAAAGTTAGTTACGGTCGCGATACGAACGTCTGGTGTACCTTGCTCACGAAGTGTCTTCTTAGCAATAGGAATAAAGCGAGGGTAAATACAAATTGCAGCTGTGTTACCTACTGCTGATTTTGCGTCATGACATAGTGAAATAACTTTCGCGTCAGTATCATCATCATTCAGCGTAGTTAGGTCCATTAGTTTAAGTGCACGTAGTGCTGCTGCTTTTAAATCGCTCATTTCTATCTCCGATCAATATTCAAAAATTTTACTGCTCAACCTGTCTATTCAAGTTGGCGATGTAGTCATTAATGAACGGACTTGGTTCCTTGAAGACTCGGCATATACAGCGAATTCATATGCCAATTGCTATCCTTGTCACCGCACAGTACCAGTTTGGTCTATGGCACAACAATCTACGATTGCGGTGTCTAACGTATATGGGCTTAAGCCCAAGCAACTCAAGTTGCTGCCAGCGCCAATCATACTCCTTGTATCAATTATCGCTAGCTAAAAAAACCTTTCAATAATCCATTGATAGGTTACACCACCTAAGTAAACACCTACGATACCCATGACACCCGCTAAAACAGGGGGCGCAGGTACCGGCAACTTGATGGCGGAAAACAGGACTCCAACAACAAAACCCGCTAGGGTTGCGAGGACAACTTCATACATAAGTTTGACCCTAGTTTCTATAGATACCTACATTATAGATATTTGTCGCAGAACTGTAGTGGCTCATAGAGCGCAAACGGTTTGTATCTCAAAAAAGATTCTGATTAACGTTTGCTCAGTCTTAATCACCTACAAACACTCAGAACCCACCCACCTAAATCTGATTTAGGTACGTTACTCAAATCTGGACATACACTGGGTAATCGCAGTTTCGAGTCTTTACTAACATTCTTCAAAGTAGTGACAGCGAGAAACCTGGCATACTTGAGGCTCCTATCGCTTTCACTACGCCGAAAAATAAAAACCCCGCAGTAACAGAGTTACTACGGGGTTTGGTAAAACGGCGTCTATATAATCTTTCGCTTACTAAATTAGAAAGATAGGAAGAAGCCAGCGATTGTCGCTGCCATTAGGTTAGATAGCGTACCAGCACAAACCGCTTTAACACCCATACGAGCGATGTCGTGACGACGGTTTGGAGCTAGACCACCTAGACCACCTAGTAGAATCGCGATAGAAGAAAGGTTCGCGAAACCACATAGAGCAAATGCGATGATAGCTTGAGTCTTCTCAGACATTACTGCACCTGTCGCTGCAACAACTTGAGCGTTATCACCAACGTAAGGTACGAAGTTTAGGTAAGCTACAAATTCGTTAACAACTAGTTTCTGACCGATGAATGAACCAGCAACTGTTGCTTCAGACCAAGGTACACCGATTAGGAATGCTAGAGGAGCGAATAGCCAACCTAGAAGTAGTTCTAGAGTTAGGTTTTCCATACCGAACCAACCGCCAACGCCACCTAGGATACCGTTAATTAGAGCGATTAGACCGATGAATGCTAGTAGCATTGCACCTACGTTTAGAGCAAGTTGTAGACCAACCGATGCGCCGCCTGCTGCTGCGTCGATAACGTTAGCTGGCTTGTCGTCACCACCGTCGATGTCATTACCTAGACTCTCATCTGGCGTGTCAGTTTCAGGTTTAATGATTTTAGCGAATAGTAGGCCACCAGGTGCTGCCATGAATGATGCTGCTACAAGGTACTCTAGAGGTACACCCATAGATGCGTAACCTGCTAGTACACCACCAGCAACAGACGCTAGACCACCACACATTACTGCAAATAGCTCAGACTGAGTCATTTTTGGTACAAACGGACGTACAACTAGAGGTGCCTCTGTTTGACCTACGAAAATGTTAGCTGCTGCAGACATTGACTCAGCACGTGAAGTGCCTAGTGCTTTTTGTAGACCACCACCCAAAATCTTGATCACCCACTGCATCACACCAATGTAGTAAAGTACAGAGATTAGCGCAGAGAAGAAGATTAGCGTTGGTAAAACTTGGAAAGCAAAGATGAAACCGATGCCGTCAACTGAAAAGTTAACTAGGCTTCCAAATAGGAAACCAGTACCGTCTCTACCGTAATCGATAACGCTCTGTACACCAGCTGAAAAACCAGCTAGAAGGTCTCGACCCCATGGTACGTAAAGGACGAAACCACCGATGATGAATTGGATAGCAAATGCGCCACCCACAGTTCTTAGATTGATAGCTTTGCGGTTATCTGACAGTAGTAATGCAATTCCCAGCAATACTGCCATGCCGACTAGGCTCATAAACAGGCTCATAGTTTATGACTTCCTTATATGTTATTTGTTGGCGTGTTACAAAATGGAGCTCTAAAAGCGGGGGCAATTATACTCATCAGGCCAACTATAAAGTAATGCCGTCCTCACAGTTTCTAACAAGATTCATGATCCATTCACTCATTTACGTGAACAAGATCACCTTTAGGCTCAGTTCAAATCATCAATTGAACAATTTATTTAGAAATTATTCACAAATCCCGAACGCTGAATTGCTATTTTTCCAAACGATTTCAGCAATCGTTTGCTTCGGCATGTCCTTAATTGACGCGAGACAGGACAAAATTTCACCTATCATCTTAGGATGATTAGGCTTGCCCTGATAACCATTTAGTGGCATGTCAGGAGAATCCGTTTCTAACACTAACGTCTCAATGGGCAATCTAACTATAGCTTGCCTGGTTTTATTTGCCCTTGGATAGGTTATTACACCACCGACACCGATAAAAAAACCAAGCTCGATAAATTGCATCGCCTGCTGATAGCTGCCAGAAAAGCCGTGCAAAATACCACCATATTGAAACTTTTCTTGCTTCAAAATTTGTAGCATTCGATTGTGTGTTTTCCGGCAATGAAGAATGAGGGGAAGTTGACAAGATGTTGCAAAGCGGACCTGCTCTATGAACACTTTTTCCTGAAGTATCATATCAACCTCAACCATCGAATCTAAACCACACTCACCTACCGCAACGCACCGATTGCTACGCTGGTTAAGTCGCTCTTTTAAGGTTGGTAATTCATCAAGACTTTGTTGATCAAGAAAATAGGGGTGAATTCCGAGTGCAAAGTAGATACCGGCATGTTCTGCTGCCATTTGTTGCAATTGGGCCCAATTGGCCGAGCCAATGGATGGGATAACAAAGCGCGAGACACCTTGTTCATTGGCTGATTTAAGTTGAGAGTCAAAGTCATCTTGAAAGATGTCAAAGTCGAAATGACAGTGTGTATCAAAAAGGCGCATTACTTTTGCGCCTTAGTTTTATTAAAGTTCTTCGCACTCGGGTCAGTGCGATAAGGAACACAGCTACGCTTTTGTTCTGGTGTCAATCCAAGAGACAAACACCAGGCATCATATTTTGCTAATAGACGCTTCAACCAACGGCGCATCACCTTCCCCTTCTATTTCTGTTCTTCTCGCTTAAAGACTAGTTCAGTCGGTGTCGACTCTTCTTCGACAAAGTAATAGCCCGCAGTATCAAATTTGGTTAAGTCCGCTACACTCGAAATACGATTCTCTATAATGTAACGCGCCATCATGCCGCGTGCTTTCTTAGCGTAAAAGCTAATCACTTTATATTGACCATTCTTACCATCTTTAAATACCGGCGTAATTACTTGCGCATCCAACGCTTTTGGTTTTACCGCTTTAAAGTATTCATTCGATGCCAGGTTGATAAGCACGTTATCGCCTTGAGCTTCAATAGCATCATTGAGCTTATTAGTAATAACGTTACCCCAGAATTGGTAAAGGTTAGTGCCTTTATCATTCGCCAGCTTGGTACCCATTTCTAAGCGGTATGGCTGCATCAAGTCGAGAGGCTTAAGTAAACCATACAAGCCAGAGAGCATGCGTAAATGCACTTGCGCATAAGCAAAGTCATCTTCAGACAGCGATTGTGCATCTAGGCCAGTATAAACATCACCTTTAAACGCGAGAATGGCTTGGCGCGAGTTATCCGTCGTAAACTCTTCACTCCATTCTTGAAAACGGCCAACATTTAAATCAGCAATCTTGTCACTCACTTTCATCAAGCTCGCAACGTCCGCTGGCGTAAGATTACGGCAAACTTCGATCAGCTCTTTCGAGTACTCAACTAAATCAGGCTGAGTGAACTTCTCTGTCGCCAGTGGGGATTCATAATCTAAGGTTTTCGCTGGAGAAACGACGATTAACATGACTTTACTCTATCCATATCTTTGTTTTATTGAGTTTAGAGGGTACAAAAAAAGCCATGCGTTGTCTGCATGGCTTTTTGAATCGTTTTGATAGGCAAATCTAATAACTATCGATTAGCTCTTTTTGCTCTGATCCCAGATCCCATCTTCAAGCTGAGATTTCAGCTCAGGGAAATCATTTGAGTCAAACGTTGGCACTTTGCCTTCATCTAGCTGTCGGTTGTAGTCTTTGGCCAACTTAATCACGATGCCAGATAGTAGAAGAATCGCTACTAAGTTAACAATCGCCATTAGACCCATAGATACGTCTGCAAGAGCCCAAACAACTGGTAGTGATGCAACTGCACCAAACATTACCATGCCCAGTACGACGATACGGAAAATGCCTAGACCCGCTTTGTGGTTGTGCTCAAGGAAGATAAGGTTCGTTTCAGCGTAAGAGTAGTTAGCAATGATTGAAGTAAATGCAAAGAAGAAAATCGCTACTGCAACGAAGATGCCGCCCCACTCACCTACTTGTGAACTTAGCGCGCTCTGAGTCAGCTCGATACCCGTTATTTCACCATGCGGTACGTATTCACCTGACATCAGGATGATAGCGACTGTCGCAGAACAGATAACGATCGTGTCCATGAAAACACCTAACATCTGCACGTAACCTTGTGAAGCTGGGTGCGGTGGATAAGGTGTCGCTGAAGCAGCAGCGTTAGGTGCAGAACCCATACCCGCTTCGTTTGAGAATAGACCGCGTTTGATACCATTAATCATCGCTTGGGCAATAGCGTAGCCCAAGCCACCAGCTGCAGCTTCTTGCAAGCCAAACGCACTCTTAAAGATCAAGGTAAGAACCGCTGGAAGCTTCTCAATGTTCATTACCATTACGAACATTGCCAATAGCAAGTAAGCTAATGCCATGATTGGAACGACTAACTCTGCTACGCGTGCAATACGCTTGATGCCGCCAAAAATCACAACAGATGAAAGTAGCACAACCACAGCACCTACGTAGGTGTCTTCCCAACCGAAGGCGTTGTGCATCGCGTTTGCAATAGAGTTTGCTTGTACTGCGTTAAACACAAGACCGAATGCAATAATTAGGAATACCGAGAACAGTACGCCCATCCAGCGCATACCTAGGCCTTTCTCCATGTAATATGCAGGACCGCCACGGTAGTTGCCATCATCATCTTTGGTTTTGTATAGCTGCGCCAAAGTACTTTCAGCGAATGATGTCGCCATACCTAGCATAGCGATAAGCCACATCCAGAAAATTGCACCTGGGCCACCAGCAGTAAGTGCAACAGCTACGCCGGCCATATTACCAGTACCAACACGTGCAGCTAAACTAGTACAAAGAGCTTGGAAAGAAGAGATACCAGCTTTGTCTGCTTTACGGCTGTTCTTTAATACTGAGAACATGTGGCCAAAGTGACGGAATTGGATAAAGCCCAAGCGGACTGTAAAGTAGATTCCAACACCGACTAGAAGATAAACAAGAATGGAACCCCATAGCAGGTCATTCATTAAATTAATTAAGTCTGTCATAACATCCTCATATTGAGTTTTCGCTGATCTTTGCTTCCAAGCCTTCCATCTGACCGCCTTACTAAGTGTCAAGATTGCTTAGTATTGGTATTGTTATATTGTGCAGTCTAGATCTGTAAAACTCGCCTCATGCTTCCATTTTACGTATCAGCGTATTTTTTGACGGGCGGATAATGCAGTTAAGAAAGAGAAAAATCAATATGCAACAACGACCATTAAATTGTTATTTTTCACTAGATGGTCACCTAAAATTAACAACAAACCACGCAACATAGTAATAAAAACGAAACATTTAATTAAATTATCATCAACATACCCTAAATCGCACTAGCAAGGAGCCCTGCTATATTGGCATCAAGACAATGCCTGACTCTATAAGGTGTTCAACTCATTTTAAAAAACGAAGCACTGTAAAATAACAGGCTATGCTGCAATTTTATATGTGTATATTTGAATGTGTCATCCCTAGGCCAAAATTCACACACGGAATTAACATCCCGTTTGAAGCAATTTAATCGTTTTCTTTGAATTAAGCGCTCAAAAAAACAGCGAACACACCCCCTTTTTTTGTGACTCCCTCGCACAATATGCGTAAAAATTTCATTGAAACGTAACAAATGAGAAACGAATCAAAGTTAGGTTAGTTTTAGATATGGTATTAAAAACATGCCAGATTAAAGGAAAGATGATCATAAAGAGGTAGCTTATGGAAGGCTTAAACTTTGACGAAATTTTCGAACAGGACTTACCAAAAGGAAGAGCGAGTCGCTCAAAGCCTGTGAAACGTAAATGGCGAGAAATTGAAGCAATTAAAGATCGCCAGCGCTTGCAAAAAGAGTTGATGGATATGGATATAGGCTATGATGATTTAAACGCAGTCGAATATTGATTACTGAAAAGAGGCTTAACGCCTCTTTTTTCATTTTAGATGCTTTCATGAGCGTTTTGGTGAACGCGTTCAGCGATCTGCTGATATTGCTCGGCGATGGTTTCACCGAAAACAGGGTCGTCTTCACATACAGTCCATTGCTCTTCTACGATTTGCCAATCTTTAGTGGTGAAGGTTTCCATCAGATAAGGAAAGATATGCTTCTCTTCCATCTCTAAGTGACTTCGTTGTGCATTTAAGAATGACTCTAGTTGCTCAATGAACAAGCTTTGCGGTACTACCGCATCTTGGAGCACCATATCGACAATATTCAGAAACTCGTGCGTTTGCTCTGATAATGTTTTGTGCTCTAACTCTAGGTTATCAATTTCCTTATGATGACCATAATGAGTCAAGAAATGGTGATATAAGATGTCCTCTTTAGGGTGATGTACCCTCTCAGAGTGATTGGCTAGATAGTCGACAATCTCCCTTAACACACCATAGTTAACGCTACGCTCATCTTTTAGTACCGCTAATTTATGGCGCAACATAGCCAGCAGTCGTACCATATAACCATGTTCACGCTTGATTCTTTCAATCATCATAGTGTCTCTCCTTAACACTTACTTTTAATGAGTGTATTAAAGTATTGAAAGAGACGCTTTGATCTTGTTCAGATTTTAATCAGACACTATTTAGTATCAGTTATACTTCAACCTGCATCGGAAGTTGCCATTGAATCGCGCTTTGTCCCTGAGAGACGAGAATTCTATTAGTTTGAGAGAAATGACCGCAGCCAAAAAAGCCACGGTGGGCAGAAAGCGGTGACGGGTGAGGAGCTGATAACACATGGTGCTTTGCGCGATCGATAAAGCGACCTTTCTTTTGCGCATGTGCTCCCCATAGAAGAAACACAACCCCAGACTGATGCTGGTTGATTGCCTCGATGACTTTATCGGTAAAGGTCTCCCAACCACTTTTAGCGTGTGAGTGTGCCTTACCTTGCTCTACCGTCAGTACCGTATTAAGCAATAACACACCTTGCTGAGCCCAACTTTGCAAATAGCCATGCGGTGGGATCTCAAACCCTTCAATATCTTGAGCGAGTTCTTTGTACATATTGACCAGTGAAGGGGGCGTTTTTACCCCAGGCAAAACGGAGAAACATAACCCGTGGGCTTGATTAAGGCCATGGTAAGGGTCTTGGCCAATGATCACGACTTTGACATCAGCAAACTCTGTCGCCTTAAACGCATTAAAAACGTCCAACGCTGGCGGGAATACCACTTTTCCGGCCGCACGCTCTGCCTTAACAAAAGAGAGCGTTTGCTGAAAATACTCTTGCTGCTTTTCTACACCAATAACATCATGCCAGGTTAGTGAGGTATTCATGACCCATTCCTTCTACTATATATGCGCTGTCATTGTCGCAAAAATAGTAGAAGGAACAAAGGGGTTAGTGTTTTTGAGGAGTACGGTAGTGACCTTGACCCGTAATATGTCGATTTGGCAAAGGTAGACGTACAGTGCGGCTCGAAACGTGAGAGTAAGTAAAAGGCATAGTGGCATCCTCATGTTGTGACTTCATGAAAAGCCATGAAAGATTAATGCCACATTGCCGCTAGTTTCTTACTTAGGCTAAAGCTTGCAGGTGGAACTGACGCATCGTTTCAATTTCTTGAGGCCAAAGTTCAGGCTCTATCGTCTCCAGAATCAATGGGATACCATCAAATCGTGCATCTTTAGAGATATACTCAAAACAGTCCCAGCCAATTTCACCTTTGCCCAAAGCATGGTGTCTATCGACCTTGCCGCCTAAGGCAATCTTTGAGTCATTAATGTGCATTGCACGCAAATATTGCATCCCGACTACACGATCAAGCTCAGCAAATGTCGCTTCACAGGCCTCATGCGAACTTAAGTCATAGCCTGCGGCAAAGGTGTGGCAAGTATCAATACATACACCAACCCGCGACTTATCTTCTACTTGCTCAATGATCTCGGCGAGATGTTCAAAGCGCCAACCAAGGTTAGTCCCCTGCCCCGCAGTATTCTCAATCACAGCGATCACGTTAGGAACTGCTTGATGGGCAAGATTGATCGATTCAGCAATTCTCGCTAGACACTCTTTCTCAGATATCTTCTTTAAATGACTCCCAGGATGAAAATTTAGCAAGGTGAGCTCAAGCTGATTACAGCGTTCCATCTCATCAATAAATGCCACGCGCGACTTTTCCAACTTTTCTTCTTCCGGTGCGCCTAAGTTTATTAAATAGGAATCATGAGGAAGAATCTGCTCGCTAGCAAAACCTAACATTTTGCAGTTAGCTTTAAAGGCCTTGATGGTGGCAGCTTCAAGTGGCTTCGCTACCCATTGGCGTTGGTTTTTTGTAAACAGCGCAAAAGCATTGGCACCGATCTCACGCGCACGCAATGGTGCTTGGTCAACCCCACCAGCCGCAGAGACATGCGCCCCTATATACTTATGACCCGTTGCTTTTTTTATCATTGTTACTTAATCACCTTTCACTTTCAGTATGGCCCCAGAAAACAGTCATTTAAAAGAGGGAGCTCAAACTTTGACCCTATTTTGTAGTAAATTTACAACAAAATGAGTTATTAAATATATTTTATATTATCAAATAAATTGTAACTATATTGTTTTCAAAGATTTTATTGATTTAGAACAAGAAAATAACCATCACAAAAATAATGTTTTTAGTTGTTTTTTGACTTAAATCAATATCATTATAAGGGATATTCGCTATATAATACGTAGCTCACTAAAATACGAAAATTAACACCAATTAACCACGCCAAGTGGACTAGGAGATAGTAATGATCCAAGGTATTCAAATCACTAAAGCAGCAAATGACGACCTACTAAACTCTATCTGGCTTCTAGACAGCGAGAAGAACGAAGCTCGTTGTGTAGCAGCAAACTCTGGTTTCGAAGCTGATCAAGTAATCGCAATCAACGACCTAGGTGACTACGAAAGCCGTGAAGTTGCAATCGAAACAGCTCCTCGCATCGAAGGTGGTCAACACCTAAACGTTAACGTTCTTAAACGCGAAACTCTAGAAGATGCAGTTGCACACCCTGAGAACTACCCTCAGCTAACTATCCGCGTTTCTGGTTACGCAGTTCGTTTTAACTCACTAACACCTGAACAGCAACGTGACGTAATCGCACGTACTTTCACTGAGTCTCTATAATTCTCAGTCACTTGTTTTATAAACGGCGCTCAGTGAGCGCCGTTTTTTTTTGCTTTTTGCTATATCCTGTTCTATTTAGCATAAGGTACATTAATATCACTATTTATCATCCAGAGTGAACCATATGCTATTGGAAGGCATTGAGACCTTACTTGTTTTAAGCAAAGCAAAGACCATGAGCCGCACTGGGAGCTTACTCTATATCAGCCAATCGGCTGTCAGTAAGCGTATTGCGAATCTGGAAAAGAAATTGGATAAAAAGCTCATCGTACCTGATGGGCGAAACGTGCAACTGACTCAAGACGCGATCAATTTGATCAATACCATCGGCCCGACATTTAATGAGTTAAGAGGACTCATCTATGAACAGCAAACCATGGCAGATCAAACTATTCTTCGCTTAGATTGTTCAGAAACATTAGTTGCTGGTTACCTTTCTTCAATCCTTGGCGACCATTTCAAATCAGACCCTTACCTCACTCTAACAACAAATCATACTCCGAGAATCGTTGAGCATGTTGAGTCGGGAAAGGCACACATTGGTGTTTGCGCAGGTCACCTTACTAAGCAAAATAACCTCATGCAGTTCCACTTACTTGATGAGCCTTTTTATATCGTCTTTGATCGTAAGCTCCAAGCTTTGCCTCAAACGATTATCACCAACGATCTTAATAATCCGGCGAATAGCTATCAAATCGAAATTTTAGCCAAATTAAACATCACTCCAATAATGCAAATGGACTCCTATTCGGCAGCTGCGCAGCTTGCTATAGAGGGAATTGCCCCCGCACTGGTCCCGATCTCGGTGATTAAAGCGATGAAGATTAAGTCCGAATATTGTTCTCACTTTACTCAACTAACACCTTTATATCGTCCAATTAATATCTGCTGCCGGGCGTCTTCCTATCAAAACCCGAGAATCAAAACAGTGATAACAGCCATTGCTGATGCTGTTCCCAAAGTAGCTTCAGCGCCATTAGCATAGACATGGTAATCACCAAAGGACGAATCCACTTTTGCCCTTTGCTCACCACTACTTTAGCGCCGAGCTGAGCTCCGATAAAACCACCGACAGCCATCACAAGGCCCAGCTCCCAGATTGGTAAACCAGCAAGAATAAAAAACAGTAGCGCAGCAATATTCGACGTAAAGTTGAGCACCTTGGTGCGAGCAGTCGCATCGACTAGTGAGAAATGACCAAGTGCGACGAAACAGACGGTAAAGATCGAACCTGTCCCTGGCCCAAAGAAGCCATCGTAGAAACCCACACCGCCACCAACACAAAAGGCAAACATCGCTTCAGAGATTTTGGCCTTACCTGATTGCTCTCTGGTTTTCGACATCATTAAGAAATAGAGAGAAATAGCAACCAATAGCAGCGGAATAAGGCTAGTTAACACACCAGCATCAATATACTGCACTGCCTCAGCACCGACTGCAGAGCCGATGAAGGTACAGGCTATCGCCAAGCGCATCTCTTTGATACTGACAATGCCGTTGCGCACGAAATACCAACTGGATGAAAAGCTACCGAATGAGCTTTGCAGTTTATTGGTCGCTAGTGCTTGTGTCGGTGGTACACCAGCGGCCAATAGCGCAGGTAAAGTTAACAAGCCTCCACCACCAGCCATAGCATCAATAAAGCCCGCCACGGCAGCAACAAAGAAGAGGATAGTTAGGATTTCGAGTGTCAGTTCCATTTTTTATCAATCGGTTATAAGTCTCTAAATGCAAAATACCATCAAATTAACCATTCTTTTAACGAAAGATTAGACTCAAATTCATTCCTGTTTTTCAACAATTAGAAAATAAAAAAAGCCCGCTCTAGAGAGCGGGCAATTAAGTTATCATACAGGCTCCGTCGCGAGCCTACTGATTGTTATTACGCTTCGTTCTCAGCTACTTTAGCGTGTAGCTCCTGAACTGAAGTCACTGACGTTTTAGCGTCAGCAGTATGTGCCATACAGACTGCAAATGCTGCGTTTAGCGTTGTCGTGTAGTTCACTTTCTCAGCTAGTGCGCCGCGACGTAGAACTTTAGAGTCTTCAATCGCTTGACGGCCAGCCGCAGTGTTCACGATGTAGGTGTACTCGTTGTTCTTGATACGGTCAAGAATGTGAGGACGACCTTCGTGTACTTTGTTTACTAGACGTGGGTTAATGCCCGCTTCGCCTAGGATAACTGCAGTGCCGTGTGTTGCGTCTAGCTGGTAGCCAAGCTTAGAAAGCTTAGATGCTAGGTCTACAACACGCTCTTTGTCACCTTCGCGAACAGAAAGAAGTGCACGACCACCTTCAGGGTAAACATTGCCACAACCTAGCTCAGCTTTAGAGTACGCTTCAGCGAACGTTGCACCAACACCCATAACTTCACCAGTAGAGCGCATTTCTGGGCCTAATAGTGGGTCAACACCTGGGAATTTGTTGAATGGCAGTACCACTTCTTTCACTGAGTAGTATGGTGGGATGATCTCTTTAGTAAAGCCTTGCGACTCTAGAGATTGACCAGCCATTACACGAGCCGCAATCTTAGCGATTGGCGCACCAGTTGCTTTAGATACGAACGGTACAGTACGCGCTGCACGAGGGTTCACTTCGATTAGGTATACTTGGTTGTTCTTAACCGCAAACTGCGTGTTCATCAGGCCACGAACACCTAGCTCGAATGCTAGCTTTTCAACTTGCTCGCGCATTACGTCTTGGATTTCTTGGCTTAGCGTGTATGCAGGAAGAGAACATGCTGAGTCACCAGAGTGAACACCCGCTTGCTCGATGTGCTCCATGATACCGCCGATAACTACGCGCTCACCGTCACAGATAGCATCGATATCTACTTCAACAGCGTCATCTAGGAAGCTATCAAGTAGTACTGGCGATTCGTTTGATACGCTAACTGCTTCGTTGAAGTAGCGACGTAAGTCTTGCTCGTCGTATACAATTTCCATCGCACGACCACCCAGTACGTATGAAGGACGTACAACCAGTGGGTAACCGATTTCACGAGACTTCTCTACCGCTTGTTCCATTGTAGTTACTGTTGCGTTTTCTGGCTGTAGTAGCCCTAGACGGTCAACAGCCACTTGGAAACGCTCACGGTCTTCCGCGCGGTCGATTGCATCTGGGCTAGTACCGATGATTGGCACGCCAGCTGCTTCAAGTGCGCGAGCCAGTTTAAGTGGTGTTTGTCCACCGTACTGAACGATAACGCCTTTTGGCTTCTCAACGCGAGCAATCGCTAGCACATCTTCCAGAGTTACTGGTTCGAAGTACAGACGGTCAGACGTATCGTAGTCCGTAGAAACCGTTTCAGGGTTACAGTTAACCATGATAGTTTCGTAGCCATCTTCACGCAGCGCTAATGACGCGTGTACACAACAGTAGTCAAACTCGATACCTTGGCCAATACGGTTTGGACCGCCGCCAAGAATCATGATCTTCTCTTTATCTGTTGGGTTTGCTTCACACTCTTCATCGTAAGATGAGTACATGTAAGCAGTATCAGACGAGAACTCAGCCGCACACGTATCTACGCGCTTGTAAACTGGGTGAATGTCGTACTGGTCACGTAGACGACGAATCTCGCTTTCAGATACACCTAGAATCTTAGATAGGCGCGCATCGGCAAAACCTTTACGCTTAAGCTTTTTCAGCTCTTCTTTGTTCAGACCAGCGAAACCTTTCACTTTAAGCTCTTGCTCAAGCTTAACGATGTCTTCGATTTGAACTAGGAACCAACGGTCGATTTGCGTTAAGTTGAAGACGCCATCTACTGACATACCTGCGCGGAATGCATCAGCGATGTACCAGATACGCTCTGCGCCAGCTTCTTTTAGCTCGTGGCGAATTGTTGTTAGTGCATCAGGTGCATCTAGGTCAACCATTTCATCAAAGCCTGTCGCGCCAACTTCTAGACCGCGAAGTGCTTTTTGTAACGACTCTTGTTGGTTACGGCCGATAGCCATAACTTCACCTACTGACTTCATCTGAGTTGTCAGACGGTCGTTAGCACCAGCAAATTTCTCGAAGTTAAAGCGAGGAATCTTAGTGACTACGTAGTCGATGGTTGGTTCAAATGATGCTGGCGTTGCGCCGCCAGTGATGTCATTCATTAGCTCGTCTAGCGTAAAGCCAACAGCCAGTTTCGCTGCAATCTTAGCGATTGGGAAACCCGTTGCTTTAGAAGCTAGTGCTGAAGAGCGAGATACACGTGGGTTCATCTCGATGATAACCATACGGCCATCTTTCGGGTTGATACCAAACTGTACGTTTGAGCCACCTGTTTCAACACCAATCTCACGCAGTACTGCTAGAGATGCGTTACGCATTAATTGGTATTCTTTATCTGTCAGCGTTTGAGCTGGAGCCACAGTGATTGAGTCACCTGTGTGAATACCCATTGGGTCAAAGTTTTCAATCGCACATACGATGATACAGTTGTCCGCTTTGTCACGAACCACTTCCATCTCATACTCTTTCCAACCGATTAGAGATTCATCGATTAGAAGCTCGTTGGTTGGAGATAGGTCCAGACCACGGCGACAGATTTCTTCAAATTCTTCTTTGTTGTAAGCGATACCACCGCCTGTACCACCCATAGTGAACGATGGACGGATGATACATGGGAAGCCAACCATATCTAGAACGCCATAAGCTTCTTCCATGGTTTTAGCTGTATCAGCACGTGGACACTCAAGGCCGATAGACTTCATCGCTTTATCAAAACGAGAACGGTCTTCTGCTTTATCGATAGCGTCAGCCGTTGCACCAATCATCTCTACACCGAACTCTTCAAGAACACCGTGTTTCTCTAGGTCTAGTGCACAGTTAAGTGCTGTTTGGCCACCCATTGTAGGTAGAACTGCATCTGGCTTCTCTTTCGCTATGATGTTGCGAACAACTTCCCATTGAATAGGCTCGATGTAAGTTGCATCTGCCATATCTGGGTCAGTCATGATGGTCGCTGGGTTCGAGTTTACAAGAATAACTCGGTAACCTTCTTCGCGAAGCGCTTTACAAGCTTGAGCACCAGAGTAATCGAACTCACATGCTTGGCCGATAACGATCGGGCCAGCACCTAGAATTAGAATACTTTTAATGTCAGTACGTTTTGGCATTGTCTACTACTCCGAATTACGCTGTGTGCTGTTTAATTAGTTCAATGAAGTGGTCGAATAACGGCGCTGCGTCTTCTGGACCTGGGCTTGCTTCTGGGTGACCTTGGAAGCTAAATGCTGGTTTGTCTGTACGGTGAATACCTTGTAGAGAACCATCAAATAGAGACTTGTGCGTTGCACGTAGGTTTTCAGGAAGCGTGTCTTCGTCTGCAGCAAAGCCGTGGTTTTGCGAAGTAATCATCACAACATCACGTTCTAAATCTTTCACTGGGTGGTTTGCACCGTGGTGACCAAACTTCATCTTCACTGTCTTAGCACCTGACGCAAGAGCAAGAATCTGGTGACCTAGACAGATACCGAAGATCGGTAAACCTTTTTCTAGGAACACTTTTGTCGCTTCGATTGCGTAAGTACATGGTTCTGGGTCACCAGGGCCATTTGAAAGGAATACACCGTCTGGGTTCAGCGCAAGCACTTCTTCAGCAGAAGTTTCAGCAGGAACAACCGTTAAGCGGCAGCCACGGTCAACGAGCATTCGTAGGATGTTTCGTTTTGCACCGAAGTCATAAGCAACAACGTGGTATGGCAATTCTGAGTCTGCTTTCGCTTCAGGAAGTCCACCCGTAAGCGTCCACGAACCCTGTTTCCATTGATACGCTTCTTTTGTTGTAACTTCTTTCGCAAGGTCCATACCTTTCAGGCCAGGGAATTCTTTTGCTTTAGCTAGAGCCAAAGCTTCGTCTAAGTTGTTACCCGCTACAATACAACCGTTCTGTGCGCCTTTTTCACGAAGAATACGCGTCAGCTTACGAGTATCGATATCAGCGATACCAACAACGTTTTGCGACTTAAGGTAATCAGAAAGGGATTGTTCATTACGGAAGTTAGAAGCGATAAGAGGGAGATCGCGAATCACAAGGCCTTGAGCGTGGATTGAAGAGGATTCTTCGTCTTCGGAGTTGGTTCCGGTATTGCCAATGTGGGGATAAGTAAGGGTAACGATTTGTTGAGAGTAGGAAGGATCAGTGAGGATTTCTTGGTACCCCGTCATCGAGGTATTAAAAACGACTTCACCAACTGCAGAACCGACAGCGCCAATGGCTTCACCGTGAAATACTGTCCCATCTTCTAGGACAAGTAATGCTGACTTTTTCAAGACAACCTCCAGAAATAAATATGCATTAAAATTGATTTAATTTGCAAATCTACCTTCCTGAAACACCCAAAAGTGCGTGTTTATGGAAATTAGACAAATTGGCGGTATTTTAATGACACTGGTCACAACTGTCAATACAGGCCTAAAAATAAATCTAGCATTTAGGGCACTTAAAGCAAAAAAACATTTTAGACCTCCAAAAAACCACGTTTAGTGCCACTTTCATGGAGAGATGATTAATGATTTATGATTTCTAGAATTTGAAGATAATTTGAGATCACAGTTTTCCCCTTAAAAATTACGCAAACGTTGCACCTTCATAGTTCACATCAACTTTTGAGTGCAATTAGCAAGAAATACCACCAAACCAACAAAAACAACAATAAACTCAAGGCAAATATTGAGATATTGCACGACAACATTCCCAACTACTGACGGTAAAAAACAAAAAGCGCCGGGCAAGCCCAGCGCATAATTATCTATTTATAAATTTAAGCGTGATTTTAGCAATTAAGAAACAAGGCTAACAACAGTCGTTATAGATCGTTAAGCCCTAGCACATCTGTCATTGTGTAAAAGCCTGCAGGTTTCTGCTTTAACCACACCGCAGCTTTAACCGCACCGTTGGCAAAGGTCATACGGTCAGTCGCTTTATGAGTGATTTCTACTCGCTCACCAATATCGGCAAACATAGCAGTGTGTTCACCGATGATATCGCCAGCACGAATCGTAGCAAAACCGATTTCATCTTTAGTACGTTCACCAGTAATACCCTCACGAGCATAGACTGCAACATCACTGAGTTGGTTGCCCATAGCACCAGCAATTGCCTCTCCCATACCAATAGCGGTACCTGAAGGAGCATCAACTTTATGGCGGTGGTGCGCTTCTACAATTTCCACGTCACAGTAATCACCCATCACTTTCGCTGCCTTTTCTAGCAGTTTAAATACTAGGTTTACACCGACCGAATAGTTCGGTGCCATAACAACTGGTACTTGCTTGGCGATTTCATCGATCTGCGTACGCTCTTCATCAGAAAAGCCCGTTGTGCCGATCACAATGCTTTTACCATGCTGACGACACAGCTCTAGATTGGCTAGGGTGCTCGCTGGCGCGGTGAAATCAATGATTACATCGAACTGCTCAATCTCTTTGGCAAGATCATCCGTGACAACAACGTCAAATTTGCCTTCACCACACAGCTCACCTAAATCAACACCAACAAGTGACGACTCTGGGCGTTCAGATCCTGCTGCGACTGCTGCATTTTCATTGTTGTACGTTGCTTTGACTAGGTTGCGTCCCATACGGCCCGCTGCACCTGCAACTGCAATTCTTACCATTGCGCTGTTCTCCATTCTTTTCTAATCTGCGTCTTTGCAGTTATTCCAATCTGTTTCAATAAACTATCAACAATCTTCATCAGTGGCTAGAGCCTAAGCAAACTCTTTTATCACTCGCTCTAAAATCGGCACATTCGCTTCAGGGAAGGCGTAATCGGTAAGGTTCTCAACCGCTACCCATTCACCTTTCTGACCTTCCTTACCATAAGGTTGCCCTTCAAACTGAGTCACTGAGATGAAATCAAACTTCAATGACTTATCTGAATAATCAAACTCTAGATGCTCGAACAACTGCTGATCAGTGGTGGTAATACCGATCTCTTCTTCTAATTCGCGTATCATTGCTTGCTCGATAGTTTCACCCTGCTCTACTTTACCGCCAGGAAACTCCCAAAAACCACCTTTGTGCTTATCATCAGGGCGCTTAGTAATAAACACCTGTGATCTATCTTGATTGAAGATGATTGCCGCTACGATATGAATTCGTTTCATCAGACTTCCTATTTACTTTCTATTGTCATGCCCTGCATTGTGGCTGACTATTGTTGATATACCATTAGATACAAAAAGAGCCGCCTAAGCGACTCTTAATTAGTTTTATAAGTTTGCATGAAGCTAAGACTATAACGCTATGAAGGCGATGGCACCGAGATTACGCCAGTAAGTGGGTACCATCAACGCAGCAATCATGTGTTACAGCAACGATTCATCAAACCTTATGCGATTTTGCCGTGGCACTGCTTATACTTCTTACCGCTGCCGCAAGGACATGGCTCGTTACGGCCAACTTTACGCTCTTCACGTACCATTGGCTGATGAGCGTCTTCAGACTCTTCACCGTCAGAAAGTGGGTTTTCCGCTGATGCATGCTGAGCTTGAGCACGACGTGCTGCTTCTTCTGCTTGAGCCTGACGCTGAGCTTCCATACGCTCAACTTCTTCTTGCTGCTGAACACGAACTTTAGACAAGATAGTGATCACATCTGATTTCAGAGCATCAAGAAGACCTTCAAATAGTTCAAACGACTCACGCTTGTACTCTTGTTTCGGGTTCTTCTGTGCATAGCCACGTAGGTGGATACCTTGACGTAGGTGATCCATAGCCGCTAGGTGCTCTTTCCAAAGCGTATCTAGCGTTTGTAGCATCACAGACTTTTCGAAGTTACGTAGTACTTGCTCGCCAACAACGGTTTCTTTCTCTTTGTAAACAGCAACGGCAGTTTCAAGGATCTTTTCACGTAGCGCTTCTTCGTACAGCTTATCGTCTTCTTCAAGCCACTGTTTAACAGGTGCATCAATATCGAAGTCGTTCTTCAGACGATCTTGTAGACCTTCGACATCCCACATATCTTCTAGAGATTGTGGTGGGATGTATTCATCAATCACAGCCGTTAGAACATCTTCTCGGTTGTGTTCAATCATCTCACTGATATCTTCAGCACTCATCAACTCATCGCGTAGCTCGTAGACGACTTTACGTTGATCGTTAGCAACATCATCGTATTCAAGTAGCTGTTTACGAATATCGAAGTTACGACCTTCTACTTTACGTTGCGCTTTTTCGATTGAACGAGATAGCATCTTAGATTCGATCGCTTCACCTTCTTCCATACCACTCTGGATTAGGCTCGCCATACGGTCTGAAGTGAAGATACGTAGTAGTGAATCTTCCATCGATAAGTAGAAACGCGAAGAACCCGCATCACCCTGACGACCAGAACGTCCACGTAGCTGGTTATCGATACGGCGAGATTCGTGACGCTCAGTACCAATAATGTGTAGGCCGCCTGATTCAAGTACAGCATCGTGAACTTTCTTCCACTCAGCTTTGATTTCTGCAATTTGTTCTGGCGTAGGATCGGTTAATGCTTCAACCTTCGATTGCCAGCTACCACCTAACACGATATCGGTACCACGACCTGCCATGTTAGTTGCGATAGTTACCGCACCTGGTGTACCTGCACTAGCAACGATCTCCGCTTCTTTTTCGTGGAACTTAGCGTTAAGTACGTTGTGCTTAATCTTTGCTTTCTTCAATGCATTTGAAAGAAGCTCAGATTTTTCGATTGATACTGTACCAACAAGACTCGGCTGACCTTTTGCAACGCGCTCTTTGATATCTTCAATAATCGCGTTGAACTTATCCGTCTCTGTACGATAAACCACATCGGGCATATCGTTACGAATCATTGGTTTGTTCGTTGGAATAACTACAGTTTCTAGACCGTAGATTGACTGGAACTCGAATGCTTCTGTATCTGCAGTACCTGTCATACCTGACAGTTTTTCGTATAAACGGAAGAAATTCTGGAACGTAATAGACGCTAGAGTCTGGTTCTCGTTCTGGATCTTAACGCCTTCTTTCGCTTCTACCGCTTGGTGAAGACCTTCAGACCAACGACGACCTGGCATAGTACGACCAGTATGTTCATCAACGATGACCACTTCGCCATCTTCGTTAACGATGTAGTCGACGTTTTTCTCAAATAGAACATGAGCACGAAGTGCCGCATTCACGTGGTGTAATAGACTGATGTTGGTTGGAGAGTAAAGCGTATCGCCCTCTTCCATTAAACCGTTTTTGATCATCAACTCTTCAACAAACTCTTGACCAGTTTCAGTCAGGTGAACTTGCTTCGATTTTTCATCAACTGTGTAGTGACCGTCGCCGCGGTACTCTTCAGAATCTTCTTGGTCTTGCTTTTGTAGATGTGGAATCAAAGTATTGATTCGTGTGTATAGCTCAGAGCTATCTTCAGCAGGGCCTGAAATAATCAGTGGAGTACGCGCTTCATCGATTAGGATCGAGTCCACTTCATCGACGATAGCGAAGTAGCGTTCACGCTGCACACGGTCTTCCGCACGGAAAGCCATGTTGTCACGTAGGTAATCAAAGCCAAACTCGTTGTTTGTACCGTAAAGAATATCCGCTTGGTACGCTTCTTTCTTCTCTTGAGGAGGCATGTTTGGTACGTTGATACCAACCGTCATACCTAAGAATTCGAATAGAACGCGGTTAGTTTCCGCATCACGCTTAGCTAGGTAGTCATTCACAGTAACGACGTGAACTGCACCTTTAAGTGCATTTAAGTAAGCAGGTAGGGTTGCAGTCAGTGTTTTACCTTCACCAGTACGCATCTCTGCGATTTGACCTGCGTTTAGTACCATGCCGCCGATAAGCTGCACATCAAAGTGGCGCATGCCGTAAACGCGTTTAGATGCTTCACGTACCGTCGCAAATGCTTCTGGTAGGATTTTGTCTAGTGTTTCACCCTGCTCTAAGCGCTGACGGAACTCGACCGTTTTAGCTTTCAATTCTTCATCAGAAAGCGCTTCAAAGGTCGGCTCGTAGTTATTAATTTCTTTTACAATCTTTCTTAGGCGGCGCAGTGTTCGGTCATTGCGACTGCCAATTACCTTTGTCAGTAGCTTAGTTATCATTTGCTATGAATCTCTCTTTATTCAGATCGGGCCCGATCTACTTTTAATGCCTTCAGTCTCTAACAGTTTTGAACTAAGAATACTGAGATAAATCACTTCCCTCAGATATTGTGATGAGAACTATAGATTTCAAGGCTTGTGTTACTTTAAGTGGCGCTTAGTTTATGAAATTTTGTCTCTAACAACCAATAACATAGTTATTTGTTTGAACCACTCTTTATTTTTTGTCGTTATATGAAGGAAGTTTACTCACAATAAGGTTATTTTGATGTCAGAGATTTCGCTATCTTCCCTTGATGTCATTCACTAGAATAGAAGTGTCCGTTTTATTTGAGGCAGATTATGAGAGACCACCGCCCGACTCTTGGCGACGACATTATTGCTGATTCGAGATTATCTCAGCTTCAGCAACACGCTAAAGAGATCATGATGATCAACAGTAAATTAAAAACGATCTTGCCGCGCGGAACGGAACAACATTGCCGAGTGGCAAACATACGAGATGGCCAATTGATCCTTGAAGTGGCAAGTGCCAGCATCAAAATGAAGATCGATTATGAACGTTTGAATATCTTAAATCAGTTAAGATCAAAAGGGTTTGCTCGATTGGTCGCAGTCTCTGTGCAGATCAACCCAGAACTATATCGCGTAGAGAAAGCCAAAGCGGAACAGAGTAAACCACGCGATCCTATTTCAGAAACTGCAGCCCAGTATCTTGAGATGATTGCCTCTGGCGCGTCACCGAAGGTGAAAGCTCGCTTAGAGAGCTTAGCCAAGTTGGCTAAAAAACCTGACTAGCCCAATTCGACAGGCATAAAAAAGCCAGACTTTCGTCTGGCTTTTTTCCAATTCTTATTACGCTAAAGCCATGCTTGGTTCAGCGAACGCAACTGGCGATGTTGCTTCTTCTTCGAAGGTTACCCATTCCCAAGCTTCTTGATCAGCTAATACTGAGCGAAGCAGTTGGTTATTTAGGCCATGACCCGATTTGAATGCGCGGAATTCGCCGATGATTGGATGACCACACATGTAAAGATCACCAATAGCATCTAACACTTTGTGAGTTACGAATTCGTTTTCAAAGCGAAGGCCTTCTTCGTTTAAGATGCGGTATTCATCTAAAACAATCGCGTTATCAAAGCTACCGCCTAACACTAGGTTTTGTGACTGTAGGTATTCAATATCACGCATAAAGCCGAAGGTACGAGCACGTGAAATTTCTTTAACAAACCCTTGAGACGAGAAATCGAACAGTAGGTGCTGCTCATCTGCATCGATTGCTGGGTGGTTAAACTCAATTTCGAAGTCCATACGGAAACCGTTGAATGGTACAAACTCAGCCCACTTATCGCCTTCTTCAAAGCGCACAGGCTTTTTGATACGAATAAAGCGTTTTGGTGAGTTTTGCTCTTCAATACCTGCTTGTTGTAGTAGGAAAACAAATGGGCTGGCACTACCATCCATAATTGGAATTTCTGGTGCGTCAACTTCAATAACAATATTGTCAATACCCATACCTGCAAGCGCAGCATTAAGGTGCTCTACCGTAGAGATACGCACACCAGCGTCGTTAACTAGTGCTGTACACAGCATAGTGTCGCGAACGGATCCAGGATCTGCAGGGAAATCCACCGGTGGATTTACGTCAGTACGACGGTACACGATACCTGTGTTTGCAGCTGCTGGGCGAAGAGTAAGCGTGACTTTACGACCAGAGTGGAGACCCACACCAGTTGTTTTCACCATTTCTTTCAGAGTACGTTGTCTGATCATCTGCTTGCCTCAGTAAATATGCTACAAATCACGGTCAATAACGATATTGACCGTGCATGCTACCACAAAATCGAACAGTGTCAAATTGTAGTATTTTCAGTCAGCTTGACGACGTAAGAACGCTGGGATATCTAAATAGCCCTCTTTTTCAGGTTTTGGTGCTGCACTTTGTCCTGAACCTGATGGCGTTGTCGTTGGCTGAGAAGTAACCTGAGGTTTCTCTTGCAAAGTTGGTGCCGGCTTTTCTTCCACTTTATTGACAGTCTGCGCTGCAGGTGCCGCTTGTGGTTGAGTTTGAGGCTGAGCAACTGGTGCTACTTTTGCCTTGCCGCCCGCAACTAGCGTGATATCCGGTTTTTTCTCGTTACCAATACCTGTTGCTACAACAGTAACGCGGATTTCATCAGCCATATCTGGGTCTAGTGAAGTACCGATTACCACTGTCGCATTGTCTGATGCGAATGCTTTAACTGTATTACCTACAGTTTCAAACTCATCGAGACGCATATCTAGGCCAGCTGTGATGTTAACTAGTACACCACGAGCACCAGCAAGATCGATATCTTCTAGAAGTGGGCTTGAGATAGCCATCTCTGCCGCTTCTTCCGCACGATCTTCGCCTTTCGCAACGCCACTACCCATCATTGCATGACCCATTTCCGACATTACAGTGCGTACGTCCGCAAAGTCGACGTTGATCATGCCAGGGCGAGTAATCAGTTCCGCAATACCTTGTACCGCGTTCTTCAATACGTCATTCGCACTAGCAAAGGCTTCTAGCAGAGTAATTCCACGACCAAGTACTTTAAGTAGCTTTTCATTTGGAATCGTAATCAGCGAGTCCACATGTTTAGAAAGCTCTTCAATACCTTGCTCAGCAAAAGCTAAACGCTTTTTACCTTCAAAGCTAAATGGCTTAGTTACAACAGCAACAGTCAGAATACCTAGCTCTTTCGCTACTTCTGCAATTACCGGAGCTGCACCTGTACCTGTACCACCGCCCATACCAGCTGCGATAAATACCATATCGGCACCGCTGAGCTCTTCTTTAATACGATCTCGATCTTCGAGAGCTGCATCACGTCCTACTTGAGGGTTCGCACCAGCACCTAGACCTTTAGTCATATCGCCGCCAATCTGAATAACACTATTCACACTGGTTTTACGAAGTGCCTGAGCATCAGTATTAATACTAATGAACTCAACACCTTCGATGGACTCACGTACCATGTGTTCAACGGCGTTACCACCACCGCCACCAACTCCAACGACTTTAATTACCGCGTCGTCAGACATTTCCATCATCGGTTCAAACATGTGTTATCTCCGTTTTTCCTGCTGCTCAGGTTAAAACTCTTTTTGTATCCAATTACGCACGCGATCAAATAAACTTTTCACTGAAGGACGAGAAGGCTCGTTGTATTCAGTATCATCACTTATTTGGGCATCTCTTGCATAATGAAGTAGACCAACAGCCGTCGAATGAAACGGCTCTTTTACGTAATCTGTTAAGCCGCTTACCTCTAGAGGTTTACCAACTCTAACTTGGTTGCGAAATACTCGTTCTGCACATTCTACCACGCCGTCAATTTGCGCTGCTCCACCAGTGAGCACCACACCTGCTGCCAAGTGGTGTTTAATACCTTCCTCGCGCAGTTTCTCTTGAACGTTGTCGATAGTTTGGTTAACTAATCCCATGAGCTCAGTATAACGAGGCTCAATTACTTCAGACAGTGTCTGTCTTTGTAAACTGCGTGATGGACGACCACCTACGCTCGGAACGTTAACCGTGTCATCTTTGCTGACTAGCTCACTAAGAGCACAGCCATATTTCACTTTAATTTCTTCCGCATCGCTCACTGGCGTACCGAAAGCAAAAGCGATATCACTGGTTACAGCGTTGCCCGCGTACGAGAACACCTCAGTGTGACGCAGAGCGCCGCCCGTCCAAATAGACACGTCCATTGTACCAGCGCCGATATCAACGACACATACGCCCAGTTCACGCTCATCTTCTGTAATGACCGCATTACTTGCCGCCAAACCAGAATAAACCAAGTGTTCAACTTTAAGGCCGCAGCGCTCAACTGCCTTAATGATATTTCGAGCCATATCGTTATGACAAGAAATAAGGTGAACACTAACTTCCATTCGCACTCCTGATAAACCTAGCGGGTTTTTAATCCCTTCTTGGTAATCAATCCTAAATTCTTGAGGAATTACGTGGAGAATGCGTTGCTCGTCACCAATTTTAATTGATTTTGCGGTATGAATGGCACGGTCCATATCCTCTTGAGATACTTCCTCATCAGATATCGTTCCCATGCCTTTTTCAATACGGCTCGCAATGTGTCGCCCTGAAAGCGAAATGAAAACATTGCTGATCTGGCACTCAGCCATCAGTTCTGCCTGGTCCACAGCACGCTGAACCGATTTCACTACCGATTCAAGGTCGTTTACACCACCTTTGTCCATCCCACGAGAAGGACTGCTGCCTGCGCCAATAATATTGATTTGACCATCAGGCAAAACTTCGCCTACCAGAGCTGATACGGTAGCAGTGCCTATATCAAGACCAACAATAATGCTGTCATCAGCGGTCTTAGTCATCTGTATTCTCTTGTTCTAACTCTTGCTCAGGGAACCATCCAATAGAGGCCCCCGTATCATACCTGAGGTCAATGTAGCTAACTCTTTCAGTTGCGCTACCCAAATTCTTGTAAAGCGAGATAAAGCGCTCAATTCGCTCTTCTAAAGATTCTTTGCCTAGCTCTAAGCGAATTCCGTTATCCAGAATAATTTGCCAAGCTCTACGCTCATTGAGAACCAGAGAAGTTATCGTTAAATGCAATGCTTCAAACTTTGGACTAATATCTCGCCATACTTGCAGTACTTCACTGCTTGTATCAGGCGGTCCGTATAGTTTTACACGATCTTCATCCAGTTGACCGATATCACCGTCGAAAACTTGACCGAAATCGTTAAGCAAAGCATTTCCGTTCCAGATTGCTTCTGCATGATGTTCAGTCAAAAAGACTTTGACAGTATCAGGCCACTGTTTACGAATTGAGGCATGAGAAACCCAAGGGATTGATTCTGCCATACTTTGCAGTACGTCAATGTCCTGAGACATGAATGTTCCGACATGCTCTAACTGAGCAAACGCTCGTTGAACGTCTCGCGCGGTAACATAATGCAGATCGCCCTGAAGTACGATTTTTGATAGTGGAAGACGTTGGTCATCCCACATCCAAGAAACCGTAGAGTAAAGGAGAGAGCCTATTAACAACAAGACCACTAGCAAGAAACTGCCTCCAAGGGCATGTTGTTTCACTAGTGGTGCAGAGGTTAAACGACGGCTTTCATTAAAAGCACTTTTAATCAAAGTCCATAGTCCTTGCTATTAGCTCGCTTATCTTTCCCTAACCCAATTCGTATATAGAGACTAAAGCACCTACTTTAACCTTCGGATTATACTGGGGTCAAAGAAAGTATCAAACATTGAAAGTGAGAAATTGCTACTTTAAATGCAATAAGTTCAGCAAATACTTAAAATTCGATGTTTTTGATTAAGCTTGGCTCATCTTATCGATATTTAACTCAAAAGCAGCGAGTTGTTTCGCGACTTTACCAACATCCCCTGCGCCTTGAGTTAGTACTAGGTCACCATCTTGTAAAACATTCGCGAGAACTGCAGGTAATGCGTTGCTTTCTGGTACAAAAATCGGATCCAACTTACCGCGACTGCGAATAGTCCTACATAATGCTCGACTATCTGCACCAACAATCGGTTTCTCACCAGCAGAATATACGTCTAACATGATCAATACATCGACTTGCTCAAGTACGTTGGCAAAATCGTCATAAAGATCTCGTGTACGGCTATAACGGTGAGGCTGGAAAATCATCACTAAACGTTTATCTTCCCAACCGTTTCGTGCTGCTTGAATCGTTACATCCACCTCAGTTGGGTGATGACCATAATCGTCCACCAACATCGCTTGACCACTACCTGTATCAAACTCACCAAGGTGGTCAAAACGTCGCCCAGTCCCTTGTGTTCCTGCCATCGCACTTAAGATTGCTTCATCAGCAATATCATCTTCTGTCGCGACCGCAATGGCTGCAGAAGCATTCAATGCGTTGTGGCGACCAGGGATATTAAGCGTGATATCAAGATCGGCCTTACCTTGGCGAATCACGGTAAACTTGCCTTGTTGGCCATCTTGACGATAGTTGGCAATACGTACGTCTGCGTCATCAGAGAAACCGTAGGTAATGACCTGACGACTAATCTTTGGAATTAACTCACGAACAACAGGGTCATCAACACAAACAATCGCTTGGCCATAAAAAGGTAAGTTGTGCAGAAAATCGATAAAAGTCTGCTTCAGCGTCTCAAAATCACCACCGTAAGTGTCCATATGATCCGCTTCGATATTGGTGACAATGCTTACCATTGGCTGTAGGTGAAGGAATGAAGCATCGCTTTCATCCGCCTCAGCGATTAAGATTCGGCTAGAGCCTAATCGCGCATTAGTGCCAGCACTTTTCACCAAACCACCATTAACAAACGTTGGATCTAAGCCCGCTTCTGAGTAGATTTGGGTAACCAAAGCGGTTGTTGTGGTTTTACCGTGAGTACCTGCTACCGCAATGCCGTGGCGGAATCTCATCAGCTCAGCCAGCATTTCAGCACGTCGAACAACTGGAATACGCGTAGCACGCGCTGCAATGATTTCTGGGTTTTCTTCATTGATCGCCGTCGATACTACGACCACACTCGCTTTAGCGACATTCTCTTCAGCGTGACCGATGTAGATCGTCGCACCTTTATCCGCCAATCGCTCTGTCACTGGGTTTTCAGCGATATCAGAACCTGAGATTTGGTAACCTTCGTTGAGTAGTACTTCGGCAATACCACTCATGCCCGCCCCACCAATACCAATGAAGTGAATGCATTTAACTCGGCGCATCTCAGGCACCATTGCTCGAATTTGAGCTAAGTTTTGAGTATGTTGAACTGTCATGAATCTTCTCGTTATTTCGTCAATGCAATAATGGCTTCGGCTACCACTTTATCTGCATCTAACTTCGCAGCCGCTTTCGCTTTTGTTGCCATGGCCATTAGGGCTTCACGATCCATCATCTGAATCTCAGCAACTAATTTATCCACGGTCAGTTCAGGCTGCTCTATCATTTTTGCCGCACCGCACTCAACCAAATGGTCTGCGTTCAATGCTTGTTGTCTGTCTTTGTGCATAAATGGGATAAAAATAGCCCCAACACCTGCCGCTGATACCTCTGACACAGTCAGAGCACCTGAACGACATACCAGTAAATCAGCCCATGCGTACGCTTGTGCAACATCATCAATAAACTCTGTGACTTGCGCATTACCCACTTGATGCTGCTGATAGGCTAGCTCAACTTCCCGCTGGCTATTTTTACCTGCTTGATGGCGAATCTCATATCCTTCGCCTAGTTTTGCCATCGCCTCGGGTAGAGTCTGATTGAGGATGCGAGCTCCTTGGCTTCCCCCCATCACTAAGATGCGAGTTTTTCCATCACGCTGTGCCATTCTCTGCTCAGGAGCATCAATAGCCACTACGTCTTCACGTACTGGGTTACCCACCACAGGCGCATTAGGAAATGCACCAGGGAAAGCCTGAAACACTTTCTTCGCGATCTTTGATAACCACTGGTTGGTTAGCCCAGCCACCGCATTTTGCTCATGCAATACCACTGGGATACCCAATAACCAAGCTGCAATCCCGCCCGGACCACTAACATAGCCGCCCATGCCTAACACTGCATCAGGTTGCCAGCGTTTCATGTGGGTTTTGGCTTGCATAATGGCATTGATAATTTGGAATGGTGCTTTAATTAACCGGCCAATACCTTGACCTCGTAGACCTTTTACTTTGATAAAGTCGATTTCAATACCATGTTTAGGTACTAAATCTGCTTCCATACGGTCCGCAGTGCCTAACCAGCGAATCTCCCAGCCTTGTGATTGTAGCTGTTTAGCAACCGCAAGCCCTGGGAATACGTGACCGCCGGTACCACCAGCCATCACCATTAATCTTTTATTCTTTTTCATCATTTTCTAACTGTTGTTCATGCTTGTCAGCAGCGACTAAACGGCACTCATGATCGATACGTAGGAGGATAGAAACAGCCACTGACATAACGATCAAACTCGAACCACCGTAACTGATCAGTGGTAAAGTCAAACCTTTCGTTGGGACCATTCCCGCCGCCGCACCGACATTAACCAATGTTTGGAAAGCGAACCAAATACCGATACCAAATGCGAGGTAACCACCAAACAACTGCTCATTGTCGAATGCCTTACGACCAATATATATCGCTTTAAGCACCAAACTAAAAATCAGTAGCAATACTAGGACAACACCCACAAAACCGAGCTCTTCTGCCAGTACAGCAAATACAAAGTCCGTGTGCGCTTCCGGAAGATATTCTAGCTTTTGAATTGAGTTGCCTAGACCTTGCCCAAACCACTCACCGCGACCAAATGCAATCAAAGATTGCGTCAACTGATAGCCACTGCCAAACGGGTCTTCCCATGGATCAAGGAAGGAAGTAACGCGCCGCATACGGTAAGGTTCGATATAGATGAGAGTCGCCACCGACATCAAACCCACCACCATCAGGGCAAGGAATTGAGTCAGCTTCGCCCCTGCGATAAATAGCATCCCAAATAAGGTCACTAGCATTACCACGACCGTACCTAAGTCAGGCTGCAGTAAAAGTAAGCTCGCCAAAGTGGCAAATACGAGAATTGGCTTGATAAAGCCGCCAAAGAAACTTGAGCGTACCTCTTCGCTTTTACGCACTAGGTATCCCGACATGAAAATAAATAGCGACAGTTTCGCCACTTCGGCAGGCTGAAGGTTAAACAGTCCAAGCGGTATCCAGCGTGAGGCGCCGTTAACCGATTTACCCGCAACGAGTACAACAACCAGTAAACCAATCGAGATCAGCAGCAGCCAAGTACTGTATTGCAGCCAGCGCTTCATCGGCACTTGCAAAATAACCGACGAGGCTATGATTGCAAGCACGAGGAAAATCGCGTGACGGAACATAAAGTGAAATGGTTGGTCAGTAAGACGAGTACTGATAGGGAAAGAAGCGGAAGTCACCATGACCAACCCAGTAAGCATTAAGCCAAGGGATATCCATACCAACTGACGGTCATACAAAGCCTCTGGTGACGCAGTGGTCATCCAACGCTTAATACTGCTGAAAACATCTCGAATCTGCATAGTTCCCTAACAACTAAGAGTAGATTTTTGCTAGTTCAGTGAATACATCACCACGGGCCATAAAGTTATTGAACTGATCAAAGCTCGCACAAGCTGGAGACAATAGCACCATGTCACCAGGTTCAACTTGAGGGGCAAGCCATTCAATAATCTCTTTCATCGAGGTAAATAACTTAGCACTCGGGTGCAGTGGCATGAACTCGTCACCATCTTCCCCAAAGCAGCACAGCTGAACATTCAATGCACTTAACACAGGCTTGAGTTCAGAGAAATCTGCACCTTTACCGACACCACCGACTAGTAGGTATAATTTGCCAGCCAGTTCTAAGCCAGCTAGCGCCGCCAATGTACTTGCAACATTGGTCGCTTTGGAGTCATTAACCCACTTAACACCGTTATTATCAGCAACCACTTGGCATCGATGTGTCAAACCATTGTAAGACTTGAGGGCATCAAGACCTGAAGTAATATCGACATCCGATTCATTTAGCAGAGCAAGAACAACTAATGCATTAGCCACATTGTGTCGGCCAACCAGAGAAAGCGCTTGAGTTGGGCAGAGTTTACGGTCAGCAATAGCTAAATACTCCACCTTCCCTTCAGTGACTAAGTGATAGCGAGTCTGCCCGACTAAACTGAACTCAACCAGATTACTGTCATCATCTGGGTAAGTTTGTTTATCATCGGCATTCACTACGCAAGTTTTTGCCTGTTGGAAAACGCGTAATTTCGCCTGACGGTAATCACTCATCCCATCGTAACGATCCATATGGTCTTCTGAGAGGTTTAAAAACGCAGCTGCGGCTGGCTTTAATGATGAGGTAGTTTCAAGCTGAAAGCTAGAAAGCTCAAGCACATACAAGTCAGCGTCAAGCTGAAGAAGATCAAGCGCAGGCACGCCAATATTGCCGCCGACACCAACCTTCAAGCCGGACGCCTTGGCTACACAGCCAGTCCAATCGGTAACGGTACTTTTGCCATTTGAGCCAGTAATCGCAATGACAGGTTTATCGACCTGCCACGCAAATAGTTCAATATCACCCACAACGGGAATGCCAGCTTGAAGAACTTGTTGAATCTCTGTCGTTGCTAAAGCAATGCCAGGGTTGGCAACCACAAGGTCAGCCTCAAGCAACCAGTTGAGATTCCAACTGCCGGAATGAAGCGCAATGTCTTCGCTTAACTCTTCGCTCCCAGGTGGGCACTCACGAGTATCAATAACCCGGACTTGTAGTGCTTTAGGCAAAGATTGTAAGTGTTTGACCACTGATAGGCCGGTAATACCCAACCCAACAACCACTACCTTTTCAACATTTTTCCAGTGTTCCATTGTCATGGGTGTGATTTCCTTATCGAACTTTCAGTGTTGCTAGACCAACAAGCACAAGAACAATAGAGATGATCCAGAAGCGTACAATAACGCGCGGCTCCGGCCAGCCTTTCAATTCGTAATGGTGGTGAATTGGTGCCATACGGAAAATACGTTGACCACGCAATTTGTAAGAACCAACCTGTAGGATCACCGACAAGGTTTCCATCACGAAAACACCGCCCATAATCACTAGCACAAATTCCTGACGAACCAAGACGGCAATCGTACCCAGAGCTCCACCCAGTGCCAATGAGCCAACATCACCCATAAATACTTGTGCTGGGTAAGTGTTAAACCATAAGAAGCCTAAACCAGCCCCAACAATAGCGGTACAGACAACCACCAGCTCTGAAGCTTGAGGAATATATGGAATATGTAGGTAATTCGCAAATTGAACGTTACCCGTTGCCCAAGCGATCGCAGCAAAGCCCGCTGACACTAATACAGTGGGCATAATAGCCAAACCATCTAAACCATCGGTCAAGTTAACCGCATTACTGGTACCCACAATCACAAAGTATGTGAGGACGATGTAGAGCATACCGAGCTGAGGCATGATGTCTTTGAAAAATGGCACCACTAGCTGAGTAGCAGCCGTGTCTTTACCATGAGCATACAACGCAAACGCAACAACCAAAGCAATAGAGGATTGCCAGAAATACTTCCAACGTGCAATTAAGCCATCGGTGTTCTTACGTACAACTTTGCGATAATCGTCGACAAAACCAACCACACCGTAACCAAGCAATACCGCCAACACAGCCCAAACATAAGGGTTGGATAGATCGGTCCAAAGTAAAACCGTGGTGACAATCGCCGTTAAGATCATGACTCCACCCATCGTTGGGGTGCCGCGTTTACTAAAATGGGACTCTGGACCTTCGTTACGAACTACCTGACCGATTTGCAGTAATTGCAAACGACGAATCATGATTGGCCCCATCCATAACGAGATACCGAGTGCAGTTAGAACACTGACAATCGCTCGAAAAGATAGATATTCGAATAAACGGAAGAATGAAAAATATGGCTGTAGCAGCTCCGCGAGCCAAATAATCATGTATACATCTCCTTGACAGCAGAGGCAATTTTGCTCATTCCAGCACTATTCGCCCCTTTAACCAATAAGGTTTGAGGCTCTTGGTGCTGTTCTATCTGCTGTTTAATAAAATCAATCATGCTCTGATGGTCTTCAAAATGAAGGCCACCACACTCTTCACTGATCGCTTTCGCGTCAGCGCCAAATGTAAGCACATATTCAAATTTGAATGGGGCAGCATGTTGTCCGACTTGACGGTGAAGTGCAAGACTTTCATCGCCTAACTCAGCCATATTGCCTAAAATTAACCAACGAACGCCTTTGAAGCCTGCAAGTAAATCTGCGGCAGCCTTCATCGCAGGAACGCTAGCATTGTAACTGTCATCAATTAACTTAATTTGCTGAGTAAGTTCGACCAGTTCAACTCGACCCTTCACTTTATTGAGTGAAGCAAGGCCCGATTGAATCATCTCTAGGCTTGCTCCTAGCTCTAACGCTAAAGCGCTAGCCGCCAGTGCATTCGCTACATTATGTTGACCAATGATGCCAAGCGTTACCTTCATTTCACCCTTTGGAGTATTAAGTATGAAGCTCGCTTCCCCAATCTCATTCAGTGAAATATCCGAGGCTGTATAATCAGCACTGGAATCTGTCAGAGAAAAAGTTTTCACTACCTTATCTGCCAAAACTTCTTGCCAGTAGTCACCACCATTACTATCTAGGTTCACAATCGCAACCGAGCCTGCGTTAAGGCCTTGATAGATTTCACCTTTAGCCTGCTTCACCCCATCTATAGAGCCAAAACCTTCAAGGTGCGCAGCCGCAACGTTGTTGACCAAAGCAACATCAGGTTGAACCAAGCGTGTGGTATACGCGATTTCACCAATATGGTTAGCCCCTAACTCAATAACCGCAAAGTCATCTTCAGGTGTGGAACGCAATAGAGTAAGCGGAACGCCAATCTCATTGTTAAAGTTGCCGGCGGTAAACAGCACCTGACCTTTTTGCTCCATGATACTTGCGATCATCTCTTTGACTGTAGTTTTGCCACAGCTCCCCGTGATCGCCACAGTTGGAGTCATACATGTCTGGTGCACGAGAGCAGCGAATTGACCAAGCGCCAATTTGGTATCTTTAACCAAAAGCTGAGGTACATCCTCACCAACAGGCTTGCTGACCAACAATGCGCCCGCACCTGATTCAACCGCTTGATGAGTAAAATTGTGCGCATCAAACCGTTCACCAACTAATGCGACAAACAGAGCACCCTGCTCAATGCTACGCGTATCCGTTGAGACTGAATTTATCACCCTATCATTACCGATAAGCTCAGCGCCTAATGACTCAGCGATTTGACTTAACATTAGTGAAATCATGCTTTTTGCTCCAACAATCGAATCGCAGACTCACGATCTGAGTAATGAATCGTTTCATTCGCCATCACTTGATAATCTTCATGCCCCTTGCCCGCAAGCAGGATAATGTCATCTGCGTGGCTATTGGCTAGGGCGTATTGAAGTGCATCGAAACGGCTGTGCTCAACAACAGCGGTATGAGGTCGGCTCATACCAACAAGCATATCTTTAACGATCTCTGCTGGTGACTCACTGCGCGGATTATCATCGGTTAAAATAACTTGATCAGCTAAGCGCTCACCAATTTCGGCCATCATTGGACGCTTACCTTTGTCACGGTCACCGCCGCAACCGAAGATCGCCCACAGCTCTCCTTGGCAATGAACTCGCAATGCACTAAGCGCCTTCTCAAGTGCATCCGGCGTGTGGGCATAATCGACCACTACCTTGGCTTTATTCTCGGCGGTAAAGAGTTCCATACGGCCCAATACAGGTTTTAAAGCGCTCGCGGTATCAAGTAGCAGTTGCTTATCGATACCCAACGCCAATAACGTCGTCATCGCGAGTAACACATTACTCGCATTAAATTCACCGATAAGTGGGACGACATAGTCACCCGATCCAAACATACCATCTATCGACAGTGCGATGCCCGACTCTGAGTAGGCAACATTTTTCGCCCATACGGCACGTTCGATCGTTGTCGGCTTAAGGGAAACAGCAATCGCGTTATCTAACCGCTCTACCCAACTCGCCCCCACTTGATCATCAATATTAATCACAGCGTTGCGACAATTGTGTTCACTGAATAAACTGAATTTGGCGTCGGCGTACTCTTGCATCGTACCGTGATAATCGAGGTGATCACGGCTCAAGTTGGAAAAGACACCTACCGCGAAGTCGAGTGCTTTTACACGCCCTTGAACAAGGCCATGAGAAGAGACTTCCAGAGCGGTAAACTGAGCAGACTCTTGTTCTAGTTGATGCAATGTTTGTTGAATTTCAATCGCACTACCTGTGGTATTGGCAGCGGGTTGTAAGTCGTATAAGAAACCATTACCTGTGGTGCCCATCACAGCTGCTTTCTTACCGACAAGCTCAAGCCATTGTGCGATCAACTGAGTGATAGTGGTTTTACCGTTTGTCCCCGTCACGCCGATGACTTGGTGAGTATCAAGAGGGTATAAAAGGCTCGCTAAAGAAGAAAGGCATTCGCTTAACTGAGCGATATAAATGACCGGAACATCGCCGATAAACTCAATTTTTCCAGCGGCATGTTGTTCACATGCTTCAGCAATGACTGCATTGGCCCCCTTTTCAATTGCAGAGGCAATAAAACGGCGTCCATCAACAGCGTGTCCTTTGATCGCAACAAACGTTGTTCCTGACGTAACTTTTCGGCTATCAAGCTCAAGGTGCTTAACGACAATATTAGCGCTCTTTTTAGTAGAGATATCCAACCATGAAGAGAGCAGCGCTGATAAGGTCAGTTCCTTGGACATAGTAAACTCACTTAATCTTGTTTAAATCGATTTTCATCAGGTGCTACATTTAAGATCTGTAGTGTACCTTTCAATATTTCTGAAAATACAGGGCCCGCGACTGAGCCACCGTAATAGTTGTCACCTTGGGGCTCATTGACCACCACAACTAACGCAACCCTAGGATCACTCGAAGGGGCCACCCCCGCCGTGTAAGCAAAATATTCATCACCATATCCGCCTGCGATTGCTTTACGAGACGTACCTGTTTTGGCTGCAACTCTAAAGCCTGGTACCGCTGCTTTAGTTGCTGTCCCTCCTGGCTGCGTCACAGTTTCTAACATATTTAGCACCTTACGTGCATTGTCACGATCAATAACTTGCTTAGATAAGTTCTGCTGATGGTTTTCAATAATATGAATCGGTTGATACTCACCCAAGTTACCTAAGGTTGCATATGCGTGGGCAAGCTGAAGAGGGCTTATCGTAAGACCATAGCCAAATGCAAGCGTGGCAATTTCAAATTTTGACCAACGACGTCGATTTGGAAAAATACCAGCAGTCTCACCAATAAGGTTTAAACCTGATACTTCCCCAAATCCTACTGAACTATACATCCCCAATAGATCTTCTAATGGCATCCTAAGTGCCAATGTTGCTACACCAATGTTACTCGACTTTTTCAAGATGGTCGTCAAATCCGCTTTACCAACCTTAGATGAGTCACGCACCCGACTCCCACCAATACGCATAATACCGTTACCCGTATCAATGACCGTTTTATCATTCGCGGCACCATCCCCTAATGCAGCCAATACTACAAAAGGCTTTACCGTCGAGCCTGGTTCAAACGCATCGGTAATTATTCGGTTTCTCATTTTGGCAGATTGCAGATCAGAGCGGTTATTTGGGTTATAAGATGGCGCATTTACCATCGCCAAAACAGCACCCGTCTTGACGTCTAAAATAACTGCAGAGGCTGAAGTTGCACGATAATCCGCAACTGCCTGCTTAACCGCTCGATAAGCAATAGCTTGAATTCGTTGGTCAATAGTGAGCTTAAGCGGTTTACCTTCTTCTCGCTCTTCTAATGAAATATTTTCTACCACACGGCCATAACGATCTTTACGAATGATACGCTTACCCGCTTCACCCGTTAACCACTTGTCATAGCTGCGCTCAACACCTTCAAGGCCATGACCATCAATACCAGTCACACCGACTAAGTGGGCACTAACTTCACCCGCTGGGTAGTAACGCTTTGACTCAGCTTTAAGTCCGATCCCAGCTAGCTTAAGCTCACGAATATAATGCGCCATAGGAGGGCTAACTTGACGCTGGAGATAGATAAAACGCTTTTTCTTGTTACGCTTGATCTTGTCGACCATTTCTTGGCGCTTAAGACCTAGTACATCAGCTAATGCGTACCAGCGATTAATATCTTCCAAGCCGCCTTGTTTAAAAATGGTGGCAGGATCGGCCCATACTGCTTCAACAGGGACACTCACAGCCAAAGGCTCACCATTTCGATCTGAGATAATTCCTCGCGCCGAGTGCAAGGTCTTAGCGCGAATCGAGCGCATATCACCTTGTTTGATCAGGTTATCAGGCTCAATAATTTGGATATAAGCAATCCGGGCACACAGTGCAGCAAACGCACAGAACACAAAGAAAAGAACAAGATAGAAACGCCAACGAATAAGAGTCGTTGGCTGTTCGTCTGATTTAGCTTCTGCTGGTTTTACTTTTTTGCTCATGGGAGATTAATGATGACTTCTTTATCTGAGTCTGGACGTTTCATATCCAGTTCTTTTTTGGCTATCGCCTCAACTCGGCTATGCTCAGCCAAGGCGGTCTCTTCTAATAGTAAGTTACGCCACTCATTGTCTAATCTTTCGCGCTCGACCATGACTTTGTCTTTCTCGGTAATCGCATGACGAGTGTGGTGAGTGGTAAATACGACGCCCATTGCACTAGCAAAAATCAGTACCAGTAAAACAAGTGGCACGCGCCCAACACTAATCAGGTCAAGCGCAATTAATTTAGTTAGGTTTGGAGACGACTTACTCATTGCTAATTAAAGTTTCTCAGCAATACGAAGGACAGAACTGCGCGAGCGAGCGTTCTCTTCAACTTCTTGTTTTGATGGTTTGATCGCTTTACCAACAGGCTTTAAATTTGCACTGCCTAGGGCTTTAATCTGTTCTTCCGTCATTGGAATACCGTGAGGGACTTCAGGGCCCTTGCTCTCTTTGCGAATGAAGCGCTTCACCATGCGGTCTTCCAAGGAGTGGAAACTGATCACAGATAAACGACCTTCAGGAGCTAAAATGCTCGCTGCGCCTTTCAGTGCTGTATCAATCTCTTCTAGCTCACTGTTGATATAGATACGGAAAGCTTGGAAAGAACGTGTTGCTGGGTGTTTTTTCTCTTTAAAGCTCTTTGGTGCAGCCTCAGAAATTAACTTCGCCAACTGACCAGTACGTGTCATTGGTTCATTTTCTTCGTTCTCACGGTAAGCAACAATCGCTTTCGCAATTCGACGCGCGTGTTTATCTTCACCAAACTCACGGATAACCCAGGTAATATCATCAAGGTCTGCTTCCATCAACCACTGAGAAACTGGGATACCCGATGTCGGGTCCATACGCATATCTAGTGGACCGTCTTTCATAAAGCTAAAGCCACGCTCAGCATCATCTAACTGAGGAGACGACACGCCGAGATCCAGCAGTACGCCATCAACTTTACCGACAAGGCCATACTCTGCCGCATATTGCGCCATACCAGAGAAAGGACCGTGGATAATTGTAAAGCGAGGGTCATCGATTTTACCCGCTTCAGCGATCGCTTGAGGATCACGGTCGATACTGTAAAGACGACCACTCTCACCTAATTTAGAGAGAATTGTGCGGCTATGACCACCACGACCGAATGTTCCGTCTATGTAGATGCCATCAGGTTTGATCGCTAAACCATCGATAGATTCATGTAAAAGTACGGATATATGTTTAAATACTTCGGTCATAGTTATCTCATGTAGCTGTCGCATTGACGAATTCTGACACTCCAGTGTACTGATTTAGCGGCTTATCGCCACCTCTAGCGTGAAAGAACACGTGATTTTGCGCCAAGTTTAATCGTTAGAAAATAAATTAGGTCAATTAAAAGCAAAAAACCCATCATAACAATAAAGTTACGATGGGTCTCGAATAGGTGGAGCCGACACATAAGCCGGGTTCTGTTCCGCTTGCGCGGCGGTAGCCATTCGTCTAGGCCAGCAATCACTCACTGGCTCGAGCAACCTACCCGCCTCCTTACGCGAGCAACGCAATGTGGAGGCCTATTTGGTCTTGCTTCAGGTGGAGTTTACCTTGCTACGAACTATTACTAGTCGTCCGGTGCGCTCTTACCGCACCCTTTCACCCTTACCTGTGCCCTAGGGCCATCGGCGGTCTTCTCTCTGCTGCACTTGTCGTGGGCTTGCGCCCCCCAGGCGTTACCTGGCACCTTGCTCTATGAAGCCCGGACTTTCCTCCCCCTTGTCAGTCTCCCGAAGGACGTCAACGTCAGTTTCCTAAAAGGACCTCAACGTCAGTCTCCCGAAGGACATCAACAAAGCAGCGACTACCCAGTCAGCTCCGAGGGCGGATTGTATAGAGTTATCAGGTAAGTGTCTAGCGAGATCACAGATATGATGCAATGAGGGTGTTAACTGGGCAAAAAACGGGCAGTTAAATATCGAGAGTGGGTCATTCCAAAGAACAATGAAAGAATGAGGAGGGAGCCTCTAACAAAAATAGAGAGCCCCTATTCGTTCATACTTCACACTTGAGGACAACGAGATGAAGTAACAAGTAGTATCAAACTCGATTTTCATTCCTCAAGATGCTTAGTCCAGATTCTCTAAACCCCATTTGTAGAGCGCATTCTTTTTCAGATTGTAGATCTCTGCTGTCATTGCCGCGGCTTTTTTCAGAGGCAGCTCTCTAGTTAAAATCGTTAAAGTGCGCGTCACTTCCTCCGGCAAAGTATCGTCTGCTTCCGCACGATAGCCATGAATCAACAACGCCATTTCACCACGCTGCTGGTTAGGGTCTGACTTAACCCACTCAATAAGCTCGCCGAGTGGCATCCCTTGAATGGTTTCAAACGTTTTGGTTAGCTCGCGAGCAAGCACCACTTCACGCTCTGCACCAAGAATCTCTAGCATGTCATCAAGCGAGTCTAGAATACGGTGAGGTGACTCGTAAAATACACAGGTACGCTCTGCCTTCGCAATTTCTAGAAACTTATCTTTACGTCCTTTGCTTTTGGCAGGAAGAAAGCCTTCAAAGCTGAAACGATCGGATGGCAGACCTGACGCACTCAACGCCGTGATCACCGCACATGCACCTGGTAATGGAACAACTTTGACGCCTGCTTGACGACATTGATTGACAAGATGGTATCCTGGATCACTTATTAATGGGGTTCCAGCATCAGAAACGAGTGCAATAGAGTGCCCCGCTAACAATTTGTCGACTAGCACTTGCGCTTTTTGTTGTTCATTATGATCATGAAGAGCAAAAGTTTTAGTCTGAATACAGAAGTGAGACAACAACTTACCTGTATGTCGTGTATCTTCAGCGGCAATAAGATCGACTGTAGATAGAACTTCTATCGCTCGTTGAGTAATATCACCTAAATTGCCAATTGGCGTAGGTACGATATAGAGAGTTGGAACCTCTGTTGGTAAGGTTTTGTTATCTGTCATTTGTTTACCATCACTTCAACGATTAATATAGACACAATTTTATACGGAATTAGTAAAGAACTCATGGCCAAGAATAACCACAAGCGTCTCAGTGTAACACGCTTATTGACTCCTGTAGCACTCGCTGTCGCATTGGCGGCGTGTTCCTCTGCTCCTAAGACACCGCAAAGTGTCGATATTACTTTGGATCCAAACCAACCGACTCAGACCTATTTGATGCGAGCGGACAGCAGCACAGGGAGTTTGCAAAACGATTGGTTGGTTATGGCGCTGAAAGCGGCGGTAGATGATGGCGATGTCGCTCAAGCAGAGTTACTAATCAAACGCCTTGCTCGCCAGTCACTTAGTGACATGCAACAAGCAGAGTGGCAACTTGCCCGTGCTGAATTACTGATCGCTCAAGAAAAGCCGCAAGATGCACTAGCACAACTCAACTTCCGCCCATCATGGCAATTGGCTGATGAACAGTGGCAAAACTACCATCAGCTGCGTGCTTCGTTGTTTGCGGGGCAAGGTGATAACTACAACGCGACTAAAGAGATCTCTTTGGGTAGTCAGTTTGCATCAGAGCAGGAACAGCCACAACTGGCTCAGAACATTTGGCGTAACCTTAGCCTAATTCCAGCCTCAGAGTTAGAAGCGCAACGAGCGCAGGAAACCAATTCAGTCTGGCTTGGCTGGCTTGAGCTATCTGGCTATACCAAAACACTATCTAGTCACCTACCAGAGCTGCAAAGTCAACTTGAGCAATGGTTAGCTGCTAATCCTAACCATCCTGCTGCTCTTTACACTCCGCAAAGCATCCTCGACATCATGGCACTTGAAATGACTAAACCAGTCAATACTGCATTGCTGTTGCCGTTATCAGGTAAATTCGCTAAGCAAGCAAAGCTAATTCGTGATGGCTTCATTCTTGAAATGATGAATGACGATGAGCGCGATGAAAATGCAACGCTGACAGTCATTGATACCAACGCGCAATCTGCTGACGAAATTAAGCTCGCGCTAAGTGACAAACAAATCGACTCGGTTGTCGGCCCGTTAATCAAAGATAACATTGAGCAACTGCAGGAGTCTTTGGCTAGCTCAAACAGCAATATCTCAGCACTAGCGCTCAATATTCCTGATGACGTTAAACCAGACACCAATGTTTGCTATCTCGCTCTATCACCAGAGCAAGAAGTGGCTCAGGCAGCAAAACACTTAGCTGCACAAGGCTACAAATTCCCACTCATCTTAGCGCCAAAAGGTCGTTTGGGTCCTCGCGTTGTTGAAGCTTTCGAGCAAGAGTGGAAAAAATACAGTGACAACAAAGTTGCAGTAAGCTTGTTCGGTGATAAGCGCCAACTTCAACGTGACATCAATAATGTATTTGGCCTACAAGCAAGCCAACAAAACATTGCTCAAATGGAGTCACTACTGAGCACGCCGCTAGAAAGCCAACCTCGTAGCCGTCGTGATATTGACTCAGTGTACATCGTTGCCAACAGTGCTGAGCTAACCCTGATTAAGCCGTTTATCGAAGTCGCGATTAACCCTGACACAGTGCCACCGAAGCTATACTCTAATTCACGCAGCAACAGTGGTCGCCATCAGTACGAAGATCTATCAGGGGTAATGTATAGCGATATTCCATTGCTAATACATCCAGATGCAGCACTTAAAGCGCAAATGGACCAGTTATGGCCCAAAGATTCAAACGCTGAAAAACGCTTACAGGCACTAGGTATGGATGCTTACCGCTTAATGGAACATTTACCACAAATGAAAGTCGTGACCGATTATACGATTGATGGTAATACAGGTACTCTAAGCATTGATGAAAACTGTGTGGTACAACGTGAAATCAGCTGGGCTGAACACGGTGTTAATCACTAAGCGCGCCAAAGGCCAACACTATGAAGCCGCAGCTGAAAAGTATCTTATCAGTTGCGGCTTAACGCTAATTGAGCGAAACTTCCTTGCTAAAGGTGGTGAGCTAGATCTCATCATGCGCGATAAGGACAGCATTGTTTTCGTTGAAGTGCGCTACCGAAAGAGCCAAGCTTTTGGTCATGCTGCAGAGACTGTCACTCGCTCAAAAATACAAAAGCTAATTCGAACAGCCAATGTGTGGCTGATGAAAAATCGCTTGTCCGTCTATTCAACTGATTTTCGCTTTGACTTAGTCGCCATCCATCAAAATGGTGAACAAATCGAGTGGATAAAAAACGCAATAACTCAAGGATAAACAATGCTCGATAGCATTAAAGACAGTTTTACAGAAAGTATTCAGATCCAAATCGCCGCTGCGGAGGCGCTGCCAGATGCTATTACCCATGCCGCTCAAGCTATGGTCGCTAGCCTGTTGAATGGTAATAAAATCCTATGCTGTGGCAATGGCGGCTCATCTTCAAACGCACAACAATTTGTCTCCTGTCTTCTTAATCGTTTTGAAACTGAGCGCCCGAGCCTACCCGGCATGGCTCTTACTGCAGACAATACAACTCTGACTGCCGTTGCAAATGACTACCACTATGAAGAGATCTTTTCTAAACAGGTACGCGCATTTGGTCAACCTGGTGATATTTTGCTAGCTATTTCAACCAGCGGTAACAGCAAAAACATTATCAAAGCGATGGAAGCGGCTGTAACTCGTGATATGACTATCATTGCATTGACAGGCAAAGACGGTGGCGAAATGGCCGGCTTACTTGGTGAGCATGATGTAGAAATCCGTATCCCTTCTCACAGAACTGCAAGAATTCATGAAGTTCATATGGTGACGCTGCATTGCTTGTGCGATCTTATCGACCAAGTACTATTCCCAGCGCACGAAGAGTAAGCTATGCATTCAATTAAGGCTTTATTGTTATCACTGTTTATCCTTTCCACGACAGGCTGTGCCGGCTTGTTCGTTGCGGGAGCCGCGACGACAGCAAGCATTGTTATCGACCCTAGAACCACTCAAGAGATCTGGTACGATAATAACATAGAGTTCGAAGTCGCTGGCATTGGCAATAAAGCACCATTTCGCGGTAATGCCCGTGTAACAGCAAGCTCATACGACGGTACCGTTGTATTGGTAGGACAAGCCAACACAGAAGCCCTAAAGCGCGATTTGGAATCCCAAACGCGCAAAATCAAAGGGGTTAAGAACGTTCACAACCAACTTAGAGTTAAACCGCCATTGTCGATGGGCGAAATTAGCCACGATAGCTGGATTACCACCAAGGTAAAGTCAGCACTGCTGGCTAACTCTGACCTGAGCGGCGTGAAGATCAAAGTGATTACCGAAGATAGAGAAGTGTTCTTACTTGGTTACGTATCACAGCAACATGCTGATATTGCCACTGATGTCACACGAAACATCTCAGGCGTTAAGCAAGTGGTTCGAGCATTTCATTCAGGTGAAAGTGAAAACTAAAATCAGCGAATTGATAGACAAAAAAAGCAGCGTTAAACGCTGCTTTTTTATTATTTGACGACTCTTAAACTTGGGCGACCTTTTGGTCTTGGTGGCTCATCACCATCGGTCACAGCAGAAGTCTCGATTTCTACAGATTCAGTAGCAACAGATAAAGGCGACTCTTCTGTTGTAACTTCCTCTTCGAAGATACCTTCTTCTTCATATTCACCCATGTACGCATCTTCTGGCTCGAACATTGTGCCAGCGCCATTCTCACGCGCATAAATCGCTTGAACAGCATACAGTGGAACGATAACAGAATGTGGGCGACCACTAAAACGAGCACTGAAAGTAATCGCTTCGTTGCCTAACTCTAGATTCCCTACCGCTCGTGGTGCGATATTAAGAATGATTTGACCATCTTGGACAAACTCTAGCGGTACACGAACCCCAGGAAGGTCTGCCGCCACAACTAAGTGTGGCGTTAAGTCGTTATCCACCAGCCAATCATAAAATGCACGTAGCATATATGGTCTGCGTGGTGTCATGTTTGCAATATCCATCTTCTCGCCAATTAACGAGTTAGACGCATTTCACGTTCAGCTTCTGTTAGAGAAGCTAGGAATGAATCACGCTCAAATACGCGGTTCATGTAAACTTTCAGCTCTTTAGAACCAGGGCCAACTAGCTCAATACCAAGCTGTGGTAGACGCCATAATAACGGTGCTAAATAGCAATCAATTAGGCTGAACTCTTCACTCATGAAGTATTCGTATTCTGCGAATACAGGACCAAGAGTTAGAAGGTCGTTACGTAGTTTGTTACGAGCAGCTTCCGCTTCTTCAGCATTGCCTTTAACGACTTTTTCAGCAAGCGTGTACCAGTTTTTCTCGATACGGTAGATCATTAGACGACTGTTACCACGAGCAACCGGGTATACAGGCATCAACGGTGGATGAGGAAAACGCTCATCTAGGTATTCCATGATGATCTTTGAATCGTAAAGCGCAAGCTCACGGTCAACTAATGTTGGAACTGTCTTGTACGGGTTAAGCTCGATAAGTTCAGCTGGTAGATTTGCTTCATCTACTAGTTCAACTTCAACACTTACACCTTTCTCCGCTAGAACAATACGTACCTGATGGCTATACATATCAGATGCACTTGAGAATAGAGTCATCACAGAACGTTTATTGGCAGCTACAGCCATGGAGCCCTCCAGCACACTTACAAATATAAAAACAATGGAGGCTAAGCCTCCATTGTTAAGTTCAAAATTGGGAATTAGCACAGTATAATAGCACAATTAGTGCACATCACGCCAATACTCTTTCTTCAGCAGCACAACAACAATAGTGAAGATCACTAAGAAACCCATTACCCACCAACCTAATGCATGACGCTCTAGCTTAACTGGGTCACCTGAGTACTCTAGGAAGTTCACTAGGTCGCGAACTGCATTGTCATACTCTTCCGTGTTTAGCTCACCTGTACCGTCAGACTCAACAGCAACAACCTTAGTCACCTCTTTACCGTCAACAACGTGCGTTTCGAAGATAGGCTTAGGAATACCCTGTAGCTCTTCTAAAACATGAGGCATACCAACACTTGGGAAAACAATGTTGTTTACACCAAATGGACGACTAGGGTCCTCATAGAAAGAACGTAGGTATGTGTATAGCCAATCTGTACCACGAACACGAGCTACCAGCGTTAGATCTGGCGGTGGAGCACCAAACCATTTAGCTGCTGACTTGTCAGGAATCGCGTTTTCCATCAAGTCGCCCACTTTTGCTTCTGGGTCAAAGATTAGGTTTTCTTTGAGCAAATCAACAGGGATGCCAATGTCACGAGCAACACGCTCGTAACGTTGGTACTGAGTTGAGTGACAGGCGAAACAGTAGTTCATAAACAGTTTCGCACCGTTTTGCAGTGACGCTTGATCACTCAGGTCGTTGTTTGCTTTATCAAGTGGTACGTTCGCACCCGCTGCCATTGCCAATGAAGGCAGCATTGCAAATAAAATTACAATCCATTTTTTCATTTGAATGTCACCCTTTCTGGTAGTGGCTTAGTCGCTTCGTTCTTACTGTAGAAGTACAGCAGCACGAAGAACATGAAGTAAGCTAAGCTGAAGATCTGAGCTAGTAGCGTGTAAGTTGGTGTTGCTGGAAGCGCACCAAGGACACCTAACGCAATAAAGCTGATCGTGAACTGGATGATGTTGAATAAATGGAACTTACTGCGGTAGCGGTAAGAACGTACGCGACAACGGTCTAGCCAAGGTAGCACAAATAGAACCGCAATCGATGCACCCATCGCGATAACACCTAGTAGCTTATCCGGAACCGCACGAAGGATCGCGTAGAACGGAGTGAAGTACCATACAGGAGCAATGTGCTCAGGTGTTTTCAGAGGGTTTGCTGCTTCAAAGTTAGGTGGTTCAAGGAAGTAACCGCCCATCTCTGGGTTAAAGAACAGCACGTAACAGAAGAAGAATAGGAAACCAGCAACACCGACCATATCTTTCACCGTTCCGTACGGGTGGAAAGGAATAGAATCAATGATGTCGTACTTCTTAGTGTAATCCTTGTGGAATGGGAACTGAGTCTTGTAGTCGTCGCCCATTGTGCCTTTAGGAAGCTTAGTTTCAATACCATCTGGGTTGTTTGAACCCACTTCGTGTAGTGCTAGTACGTGTAGAACGATAAGCAGCAGAAGTACGATTGGTAGTGCGATAACGTGTAGAGCAAAGAAACGGTTTAGCGTCGCACCAGAGATAACGTAATCACCACGGATCCATAGTGTTAGGTCATCACCGATAACTGGAATAGCACCGAAAAGAGAGATGATTACCTGAGCACCCCAGTAAGACATCTGGCCCCATGGAAGTAGGTAGCCCATGAAGGCTTCAGCCATCAACACTAGGAAGATAAGCATACCAAAGATCCACAGTAGCTCACGAGGCTTCTGGTATGAACCGTAGATAAGACCACGGAACATGTGCAGATAAACGACGACGAAGAACGCAGAAGCACCTGTCGAGTGCATGTAACGCAGTAGCCAACCGTACTCTACATCACGCATGATGTATTCGATTGAAGCGAAGGCACCATCACCTGACGGTACATAGTTCATCGTTAGCCAAATACCCGTTAGGATCTGGTTAACTAATACAAGCATCGCTAGTGAGCCAAATAGATACCAAAAGTTAAAGTTCTTTGGCATCGGGTACTCAGAAAGGTGCTTCTTGTACGCATTCATTGCGGGTATGCGTTTTTCTACCCAATCAAGTAGAGCTTGCATTATGCCTCCCCTTCTTCGTCAACACCGATAAGGATTTTCGTATCGCTTAAGTACATGTGCTTTGGAACAACTAGGTTCAATGGCGCTGGAACGCCCTGGAATACACGGCCTGCCATGTCGAATTTAGAACCATGACATGGACAGAAGAAACCTGACTTCACACCCTGAACTTGTTCATTAAAACTGTCAGGTAGATAGGTTGGAGAACAACCAAGGTGTGTACAGATCCCAACAGCGACAAAGTACTCTGGCTTAATTGAGCGGTAAGCATTCTGAGCGTAAGTCGGTTGTTGTTCTTCTCCTGATGAAGGGTCACGTAATTGACCATCGATCGCTTTAAGCCCGTCTACGACAGCTTGTGCACGACGTACAACCCATACAGGTTTACCACGCCACTCGACACGAACCATCTGCCCTTCTTCAAGTTTACCGATATCAACTTCAACAGGGGCACCCGCAGCTTTGGCTTTTTCACTTGGGTTCCAAGATTTAATAAAAGGAACGGCGACTGCAGCGGCTCCTAAACCACCAACAACAGCTGTTGTAGCGGTTAAGAAACGTCTGCGACCGTTATTTAAAGGCGCATTGCTCATCCAAACATTCTCCCATTTGCTCCTTGTGGATTATTGTTATTCCGCTTAAAGAGCATGGCTAACAAAATACGAATTTAGTTGTATTTATTTGACGGCAAATGATAAATAAAACCCTACTTTTTGACAAGATAAAGCTACCTTTTTGTAACATTTGTGAGATGAATCGCCAGTGAGGTCACAAAAGGAGATGAAGTAGGATAACTCAAACATTAAGTATGTGTCGGATAGGAGATTTTTTTGAGGGGAAAACAAAAAAGCCTGGCAGAAGCCAGGCTTTTGGTACCACATCCCAATGCAAGCATTGGAAGCGAATCTTTTCGAAAAAAGATTAACGCTTAGAGAACTGTGGACGACGACGTGCTTTACGTAGACCAACTTTCTTACGTTCAACGCAACGTGCGTCACGAGTAACGTAACCAGCTGCACGTAGAGTAGGACGTAGAGACTCATCGTATTCCATTAGAGCACGTGTGATACCGTGACGGATCGCACCTGCCTGACCTGAAATACCGCCACCTTTAACAGTAACGTATAGGTCTAGTTTCTCAGTTAGTTCAACTAGCTCTAGAGGCTGTTTAACAACCATGCGAGAAGTTGGACGACCAAAGTACTCATCAAGGCTACGCTTGTTGATTACGATGTTGCCGCTGCCTGGTTTAACAAAAACACGTGCAGCTGAGCTTTTGCGACGGCCAGTACCGTAGTATTGATTATCTGCCATTTTCGAAATCCCCGATTAGATGTCTAGTACTTGTGGTTGTTGAGCAACATGGTTGTGCTCAGCACCAGCGTAAACTTTCAGCTTACGGTACATAGCACGGCCAAGAGGACCACGTGGTAGCATACCTTTAACTGCTAGTTCAAGAGCCATCTCTGGCTTGCGATCAATTAGCTTCTCGAAGCTGATTGATTTTAGGCCACCTGGGAATTCAGTGTGACGGTAGTAAATCTTACCTTTAGCCTTGTTACCAGTTACAGTAACTTTCTCCGCGTTAACAACGATGATGTAATCACCAGTGTCACAGTGTGGAGTGTATTCAGCTTTGTGTTTGCCACGTAGGCGAGATGCAATTTCACTTGCTAGACGGCCAAGAGTTTTACCTTCAGCGTCTACAACGTACCAGTCGCGTTTTACAGTTTCTGGTTTAGCAACGAAAGTTTTCATGCTAATAATAACCCGTTCAATAATTAAATTTACACTTAAGGAGCTTTCGCTCCCACTGACTAAGAGTCCAGTCAACACCCCTTCGAGTGGTTGGCACTCTCGACCCGTTATGTCGAAATACCTTCGATAATAAGGTCTGCAGTAACGGTGGGTCGCAGGATTATAGAGAAGTCAGTAGAAAAAATCACCTCTTTTCGCAGAAAAAATTCATTTTTTTTCAATCCTGCTCTGGCTTGGCGAGCAGTTAAGCTAAATGCTCTTTCGCTAAATAATCATGACTTTGCATTTCAATCAACCGTGACTGACAACGTTTAAACTCAAACTCAAGCAATCCTCCAGCATAAAGCTCTTCTAATGCCACTTCCGATGAAATAATCAGTTTTACATTGCGCTCATAAAACTCATCCACTAGTGCGATAAAGCGTCGCGCTGCGTCATCGATGGTGCTATGCATTTGCTTAACGTCAGCCAACAATACGGTGTGGTAAATACGAGACATCTCGATATAGTCATTCTGACTACGTGCTGACTGGCATAATTGCTCGAAGGTGGCATGCAGTACATCTTCTGAAGCTTGAATAACCGCTATTTCTCGATGATTGATGTCGATGCTCTTTGCGCCACGTTTACCTTCTCCGACCAGCTGTTCGTAATAGTGCGCTAAGTTTTCACTTGCCTGCTGGTCGAGTGGGTAGTGGTATATTTCGGCTTGCTTTAAAGTTCTGAGTCGATAGTCGATGCCACTATCCACATTGAGTACGTGACAGTTTTCTTGAATCAAAGCAATCGCCGGTAGGAAACGAGCACGCTGCAACCCATTACGATACAAATCTTCCGGCGGGATATTAGAGGTGGCAACCAAAATCACCCCTCGCTTGAACAATGCTTGAAACAAGGTGGCCAAAATCATCGCATCAGTGATGTCGGAAACGAAAAACTCATCAAAACAGATAATTTCTGTTTCAGATTTAAATTTGTCAGCCACTAACTCCAACGGGTCGTTTACGTCACCGAGCGCATTTAATTCGTCGTGAACTCGGTACATAAAACGGTGGAAGTGAACACGCATTTTCTTCTCAGTCGGCAAGCAATCGAAAAAAGTATCCACCAAATAGGTTTTGCCACGCCCCACTCCGCCCCAAAAATAGAGCCCTTTAGGTGCTTGAGGTAAATCTGCGGGTTTCTTGGAGAACCAACTCCGCCAACCACTTGGCTTTTCGATTGGCGTATTCAAGTATTCAAGAAATTCGTGATAAAGCTTATCAAGGGCAGAAACAGCTTGAAGTTGAGCTGCATCCTTCTGAAAACCATGTTCTTTTATGTCGTTGTTATAGATTTCTAATGGCGTCATCGCTTCGTTACCTAATGAAGAAGACTATGAAACTGCTATGTAGAGCACATGCATTTTTCTTTATTGGCTAAGACTCTCATAGTACCATGTGAGCTCAACATGTGTAACCAACCAGTAAAAAACATGTTAAATAACAATAATAAGGAGCTATTATGCCTTGGATGTATGCCTTAATTGGTTTGCTTGTCGGTACAGTATTAGGTGTGGTCATTTCTCGCTTAACAACGCCTAGTTACAAAAAACAAAAGAGTGTCCAAAAAGATCTAGAAAGCGCTAAATTTGAATTAGAGCAGCAAAAACAAGACCTTGCTGACCACTTTGCCCAATCAGCAGAAATGTTGGACTCACTTGGTAAAGAGTACACTAAGCTTTACCAGCACATGGCAAAGACCTCTGGTGAACTCTTGCCGAACATTCCAGAGCAAGACAACCCATTCGTGAAGAAGATTAACCAGCAATCAGAAACGTCGAGCAAGAATGAAAATGTCGAAGTACTGGCTAACATTCAACCGCTTAACGAAGCACCAAAAGATTACGCGTCAGGCTCAACTGGCCTACTCAAAGAAGAGAAGAAAGAGATTCTTGATTCTCAAGATGTGGTGTCAGCAAAAGCTTCATAACGATTTTTTTTGCTGAACTTTGCAAAGGTTTTTGAGTCATAACTCCTACAAGTGACCATTGAAATCTGATTTGTCGTATACATATCAGTATCAGGCCCTTAACTTAGTAGGAGTATCCGATGAAAAAACCTTTGCTTGCATTAACTGTCCTATCTTTAAGCCTAAGTTCGATTATCACGCCGATTCAAGCAACAGCTGCACTGCCGTTGTCTGTTGATGGCGAACAATTACCAAGCCTAGCGCCAATGCTAGAACGAGTAACCCCAGCTGTCGTCAGCATCTCTGTTGAAGGCACTCAAGTATCGAAGCAGCATATCCCTGATCAATTCCGCTTCTTCTTTGGTCCCGACTTTCCTACCGAACAGTTGCAAGAACGTCCATTTAGAGGGCTTGGTTCAGGTGTAATTATCAATGCTAAAAAAGGTTACGTGGTTACCAACTACCATGTAATTAATGGTGCAGAGAAAATCCGTGTCAAACTGCATGATGGTCGCGAATACGACGCCGAACTGGTCGGTGGCGATCAAATGTCAGATGTGGCGTTACTCAAACTAGAGAAAGCGAAAAACCTGACCGAAATTAAAATCGCTGACTCAGATAAGTTACGCGTTGGTGATTTCACTGTCGCGATTGGTAACCCATTTGGCCTAGGACAAACCGTCACTTCGGGTATCGTTTCTGCTTTAGGCCGAAGTGGCTTAAATCTAGAAAACTTCGAAAACTTTATTCAAACCGACGCGGCGATTAACAGCGGTAACTCCGGTGGCGCTCTGGTCAACCTCAACGGAGAATTGATTGGTATTAATACCGCGATTTTGGGACCAAATGGCGGCAATGTCGGTATTGGTTTCGCTATTCCGTCTAATATGATGACTAACCTCACCGGGCAGATTCTCGACTTTGGTGAAGTGAAACGCGGTATGCTTGGCGTTCAAGGCGGAGAAATCACCTCAGAGCTTGCGGAAGCACTTGGCTATGAGTCAAGTAAAGGAGCATTTATTAGCCAAGTCGTGCCAGAGAGCGCCGCAGATAAGGCTGGGTTAAAAGCGGGAGATGTGATTGTTTCAGTCAACGGCAAAGCAATTAACTCTTTTAGTGAGTTACGTGCCAAAGTTGCGACACTAGGCGCGGGCAAAAAGGTAACCTTGGGCATCATTCGCGACGGCAAAGAGAAATCTTTTGATGTGACCTTAGGTGAGCAAGCCAATATGAAGACGACTGCTGATAAGCTACACGACGGATTAGCAGGCGCTCAGTTAAGTAACACCAGTGCCTCAGACAAGGTACAAGGCGTTAAAGTGACCGCTGTTAAAGCTGGTTCGAATGCCGAGGCCTATCAGTTACTACCAGATGACATCATTATTGGAGTAAATCGCCAGAGAGTGAAAAACCTTGCTGAGTTTAGAAAAATCGTTGAGAAACAATCAGGCGTGTTAGCCCTGAACATTCAACGCGGAGAGCGAAGCATCTACCTAGTGATTCGCTAATCGCTAATCCGCTCAGCAAGACAAAATGCGATACAACCTTGAAAGGACAGCAGCATAAGCGGCTGTCCTTTTATTATTTTCTCATCTAATGCTATTCTTCACCAACTTATCCCTTTTATAACGATGACGAGGAAAGCATGCTGCAGTTTTTATTGCGTTCTGTTGGCTTAGGTTTGGCAACAGCCGCTCTGTTGTTAGTAGCCGTGCCCTCTCTACGCACTAATATTCTTCCCCAAGATGTGCCTGAAGATCGCAGCATCGATAACTTATCGCAGATTTCGTTTAATAAGGCAGTGCGTAGAGCCGCACCTGCCGTAGTAAACATCTATAGCCGAAAATACACAGAGAAAGATCGCTCTAAACTGCTTACCCAAGGCTTAGGTTCTGGAGTGATCGTGAGTGAGAAAGGCTACATCATTACCAACTATCACGTAGTCGCTCAAGCTGACCAAATCATTGTCGCACTGCAAGATGGTCGTGTTGCAGCGGCACAGTTGGTGGGTAAAGATCGTCGCACAGATATTGCTATATTACGAGTTGAGGGAGACAACCTACCTGTCATTCCACTAAACCCTAACTATGCCCCGATTGTTGGCGATGTCGTGTTAGCCATTGGTAACCCATACAACCTAGGGCAAACCACCACTTTCGGTATTATCTCAGCCACTGGTCGCTCATCAATCAGTGCCGATGGTCACCAAGCCTTTATTCAAACAGACGCTGCCATCAATGAAGGTAACTCTGGAGGCGCATTGGTTAACACTCGTGGTGAACTGGTCGGTATCAATACTGCTTCGTTCCAACAAGCGACGGAACTTGAAACCTATGGAATTTCATTTGCGATTCCTTACTCGCTGGCCAATAAGATCATGCAAAAAATCATTGCCGATGGACGTGTAATTCGGGGCTACATTGGTATCGATGGCCAAGACATTAACTCCGTTACCTCAAGACTACTGGGCAGCGAGCATTTAGGGGGGATCGTTGTATTAGGCGTAGACCCTAATGGACCGGCTGCCAACGCAGGCTTTGAGCCGCAAGATATCATTCTCAAAATTAACGATCAGAAAATTAATGGCCGCCAAAGCGTTATGGATATTGTCACTGAACTTCGACCGGGAACAGTGGTTGATGTGTTGATTCTACGCAAAGGGAAAGAGCAGACCTTGCAAGTGACCATCGAAGAAGATACTCGGGATTAAAATTCGCGAGTGGGTGAAAAAGAAAACCCCATGCCTTGGCATGGGGTTTTTGTTAGGATTCTTGAGACTCTTGTGAATCTGAGCTTTCCGCTGATTCAATCTCTATGCGAGTCACTCTCTGCAAGCCTCTCGGTAACAGACCGCCACGACGGCCACGTTCACCACGGAAGTTCTCGAGATCTGACGCCTTCAGTCCCAACTTGCGCTTACCAGCATACAAAGTCACCGAACTGCCCTGCGGTAAAGAGAGCAAGTGAGAGACGTACTCTTCACGCTCTTTCGCTTTTGCAGCTGGAATATTGATGATCTTATTACCCTTACCTTTACCGAGCTGAGGCAGATCCTTAATTGGGAACAGCAGCATTCGGCCTTGGTTAGTAATCGTCAGGATTTCATCGCTATCCAAATTACTGATGGTTTGCGGAGAAATCACTTCAGAGTTGGCAGGCAGTGTCACCAGTGCCTTACCACTCTTATTCTTAGACAGTAAGTCACTGCCCTTACACACGAAACCGTAGCCTGCATCAGAACCAATCAACCATAGCTGCTCTTCTTCACCCATCACTACATGGCGAATTTGGCTGCCCGCATTAACGTTAAGTCGACCTGTAATTGGCTCGCCCTGACTACGTGCAGATGGCAGAGAATGAGATTCTAGCGAGTAGCTTCGCCCATCATTGCCAAGGAACACCGCTTGCTGGTTACTCTTACCGCGCGCATGCGCAAGGTAGTTATCACCAGACTTGTAGTTTAACCCTTCTGCGTCAACATCGTGTCCTTTCGCGTGACGAATCCAGCCTTTCTCAGACAGAACAACAGTAATAGGTTCACTTGGAACTAGGTCACGCTCAGTAAGAGCTTTCGCTTCAGCACGCTCAACCAGAGGAGAACGACGATCATCACCGTACTTATCAGCGTCAGCTTGAATCTCTTTCTTCAATAGCGTATTCATGCGACGTTCAGAGCCAAGGAGTTTCTCTAGCTTCTCACGCTCTTTTTCAAGCTCATCTTGCTCACCACGGATCTTCATCTCTTCTAGCTTGGCTAGGTGACGAAGTTTGGTATCTAGGATGGCGTCAGCTTGAATTTCAGTAATACCAAAGCGCGCCATCAGCACCGCTTTAGGATCATCTTCAGTACGGATGATTTCGATTACTTCATCAAGATTTAGATACGCAATCAACAAACCTTCAAGGATGTGCAAACGTGCCATCACTTTATCAAGGCGATGCTGTAGACGACGGCGAACAGTCGCGCGACGGAACTCAATCCACTCAGAAAGAATCTGTACTAAGCCTTTCACCTGTGGGCGATTGTCAAGACCAATCATGTTCAGGTTTACACGGAAGTTTTTCTCTAAATCCGTTGACGCAAACAAGTGATTCATCAACTGATCACAGTCGATTCGGTTTGAACGAGGTACAACAACAATACGCGTTGGGTTCTCGTGATCCGATTCATCACGCAGATCATCCACCATTGGCAGCTTTTTCGCACGCATTTGGTTGGCGATCTGTTCTAGCAATTTCGCGCCCGATACTTGATGTGGCAAAGCAGTGATAACAATATCAGAGCCTTCTTTGTGCCAAACCGCACGCATCTTGATACTGCCACGACCAGTGCGGTAGATCTTTTCAAGATCCGCTTTCGGAGAAATAATTTCTGCGTCGGTCGGATAATCAGGGCCTTGAACAAAGTTCATGACATCCGGCAGTTCTGCTTTTGGATGATCGATTAAATGAATCACGGCATCAGCCACTTCACGCACGTTATGAGGCGGAATATCAGTAGCCATACCTACGGCGATACCAGTAACACCATTCAGTAGAATGTGCGGCAGACGTGCAGGTAGCATCTGCGGCTCTTTCATTGTACCGTCAAAGTTAGGTTGCCACTCGACCGTACCTTGGCCAAGTTCGCCTAACAGTACTTCAGCAAACTTAGACAGTTTCGCTTCGGTATAACGCATCGCAGCGAAAGATTTAGGATCATCTGGCGCACCCCAGTTACCTTGACCGTCCACAAGTGGATAACGGTAAGAGAATGGTTGTGCCATTAATACCATCGCTTCATAACACGCTGAGTCGCCGTGTGGATGGTATTTACCTAACACGTCACCAACGGTACGTGCTGATTTCTTATATTTTGCTGACGCCGAAAGACCAAGCTCCGACATTGCGTAAATAATACGTCGTTGAACCGGTTTCAAACCATCGCCAATGTATGGCAATGCGCGGTCCATAATTACGTACATTGAGTAATTCAGATAAGCGTCTTCAGTGAACTTGCGCATCGGCAACTGTTCAACGCCATCGTATGTAATCTCACTAGACATTCATTAAACCTCTGCCATATCACCGTTAGATTGCAGCCAGTGACGGCGGTCATCCGCGCGCTTCTTACCTAGCAACATATCCATCATTTCCATGGTCTGTTCATTGTCATCAATGGTTAACTGAACCAGGCGACGAGTATTTGGATCCATGGTTGTTTCACGCAGTTGGAGTGGGTTCATTTCACCCAGACCTTTGAATCGCTGTACGTTGATTTTGGCTTTCTTCTTCGATAGACGCTCAAGAACCCCTTCTTTCTCATCATCATCTAGGGCGTAGAACACTTCTTTGCCGCAGTCGATACGATACAAAGGTGGCATTGCAACATAGATATGACCCGCTTCCACTAATGCACGGAAGTGACGAGTGAACAGAGCACATAATAACGTTGCGATGTGCAGACCATCCGAGTCCGCATCGGCAAGGATACAGATTTTGCCGTAACGTAAGCCATCGAGGTTGTCGTTATCAGGGTCGATACCCAGCGCAACTGAAATATCATGCACTTCTTGAGAGGCAAGGACTTGGTCAGCAGAGACTTCCCACGTATTCAAGATCTTACCGCGCAGTGGCATCACCGCTTGGAACTCACGATCACGGGCTTGTTTTGCTGAGCCGCCTGCCGAGTCACCCTCGACAAAGAAGATTTCAGTGCGATTTAAATCTTGGACTGAACAGTCAGTCAGCTTACCCGGCAATGCAGGGCCTGATGCCACCTTCTTACGCACAACTTTCTTACTTGCACGCATACGACGGTGAGCATTAGCGATACACACTTCTGCCAGTTGTTCAGCAAGTTGCGGTTTTTCGTTTAACCACAAGCTGAAGGCATCTTTAACCACGCCAGAAACAAACGCCGCAGTTTGACGAGATGAAAGACGCTCTTTAGTTTGGCCTGCAAACTGAGGATCTTGCATCTTCACCGACAGGACATAAGAACAACGGTCAAAGATGTCGTCACCGGTTAGCTTAACACCACGTGGCAACAAGTTACGGAACTCACAGAACTCACGCATCGCATCAAGTAGACCTTGGCGTAGACCGTTAACATGCGTACCACCTTGTTTGGTTGGAACCAAGTTAACGTAACTTTCTGTGATCATCTCGCCGCCTTCTGGCTGCCAGATTACCGCCCACGTTGCCATTTCAGTATCAGCGGTAAATTCGCCGATATACGGTTCAGCTGGAAGAACTTCATAGCCTTTAACACCTTCAGAAAGGTAGTCTTTTAGGCCGTCTTCATAGAACCACTTATGTTCTTCGTTGTTCACTTTGTCGCTGAAAGTAATCTCTAATCCAGGACAAAGAACTGCTTTCGCACGCAAGTTGTTTACTAGGCGCAGTGCAGAGAATTTGTAGCTATCGAAGTATTTAGAATCTGGCCAGAAGTGCACAGAAGTACCAGTATTACGGTGACCACAAGTGCCTGTCACAGTAAGTTCAGTGACTGCGTTACCGCCTTCAAAGGCAATTTCATGTATTTCACCACCACGTCTCACCGTCACTTCAACACGCTTAGAGAGCGCATTTACTACTGAGATACCAACGCCGTGTAGACCGCCAGAAAACTTATAATTGTCGTTAGAGAACTTACCACCAGCGTGTAGCTTGGTCATGATAAGTTCAACACCTGAGATACCTTTCTCAGGGTGAATATCAACCGGCATGCCCCGACCATCATCGATCACTTCTAGTGATTGGTCTGCATGGAGAATGACTTTGATCTTTTTTGCGTGCCCAGCAAGTGCTTCATCGACCGAGTTATCAATAACCTCTTGTGCAAGATGGTTTGGACGCTCTGTCTCGGTATACATGCCAGGACGATGTCGTACTGGGTCAAGACCTTCAAGAACCGAAAGGTCTTTCGCATTATATTGTTCAGTCATAATACGGAATATCTTTATAAAGAATAAATGGAGTAGCTAAACAGGCAGGTAAATATATGCTCAATGATTTGACTCATTGAGAGTGCGAACAAATTCTAATCGCTTTAAATCCTGCTTAGCACAGGAGAAACATAGTCTGGAACAGACCTAATTATGTCAAGAGAGATAAGTAAGTAACAAGTAAAATTATGACTCTTCCCTCAATGAGAGTCAGAGTTGTAAGAATTTGACGATCTGTGCAGGGTAACTTTCAAAGTTCACAAAGCTATGATCCCCCCCTTCTTCTACTGTTTGTCTAGCACCGGAAAAATGTGCCACCGCTTGGCGATAATCAAGAACTTCATCTTCCACTTGCTGCAACAGCCAAAAGTCAGATGGGGATGCTATCGATGGAGTATCTAACGCTTTGAGTTCATCGATGTGCATTTCTTCGAGCAAATACTTTTCGTTGGTGTAAGGGTTTTCTTGTTCACCAAGAAAGTCGACCAGTAACTCGTAAGGTTTGACCGCGGGGTTAACCACCACCGCCTTAAAGCCAAACTGAGCATTGAGCCACATTGACATATATCCACCGAGAGAACTGCCCACTAATCCAATACGGTACTCATCTTTATGCTGATTAACGATATCGAGCAGCAATTTAGATGCAGCTTGTGGGAAGCACGGTAAACGCGGGATGACTACTTTGATATCTGGCCTTTGTGATTCACAGTACGCTTTCATTACGTTCGCTTTATGCGATAAAGGCGAGCTGTTAAAGCCATGGATATAAAGTAGCAATGAAGGTTTCATTAGTAGCCTGCTGAATTAAAATCAGGTTGGAAGCTTCCTGGTTTTAAACGTTTCACCTCAGTAGAAACTGAGCCATCGTTGTGCAGTTCTAGCTCACGCCAACCTGGTGATAAGGTATCGAGAGAAAAGTCATCACAGTTAGGTTTAAACTGCACGCAGGTTGATGGCGTCGACATCACTTGGACGCCGCCTTGCATCACGTTCATATCCTGATGAACATGGCCACACACCACAGCTTTCACATTATTATGCTTTTCAACCACACGCCAAAAGCTGTCCGCTTCTTTAAGCGTATGCTGATCAAGCCAGCGACTGCCGACCAAAATCGGGTGATGGTGAAGCAACACCAAAGTATTACGTTCAGGGTACTCAGTCAGTTTTTCATCGAGCAAGGTTAACTGCTGCTCTGTTAAGAAACCGTGTGGTACACCGACAACTTGAGAATCGAGCAACACCATTTGCCAGTATTCACCAAGTAACGCGTGTTCCACTTGCTGAATCTGAGTAGAAGGTAGCACCGTTTTCATGCTCGGCTTAAAATCATGGTTTCCCGGCAGCCAAAAGCAAGGTAATTCCAGCTTTGCGATGCCTTGTTCAAAGTGCTGATAAGAGATCGCACTGTGGTCTTGGGAGATATCACCAGTAGAGAGCATCGCATCAAAGCTTGCTCCACTATCAACAATTGCATCGACAACGGCATGAAAGCTGTCGAGTGTGTTGACACTTAACAAGCTACCGTCCAACGGCTCAAACAAATGAGTGTCGGTGATTTGTAGCAGCTTGATGCTGTCTTGATCTGATGAAATAGACGTAACTTTCAAAACAAACCCTAAATATTCAATGGGGTGCGACTAATACCCCGTCTTAAACAAAATGAAAGCCAATCACCCAAAAAACGGTTGAGCTGAACCTTTTCATCTTGTTGGAGCATTTTCTCATTTGGATAACTGTATCGGGCATTCACACGTTTCAGATGGTCACAAGCGCATACTTCTGCTACGCGAGCATCATGGTAGAGCCTGACAGACATCGTAGGTAATGGAAATACTGGAACGTCATCACTTTGACAGATATCGACCAAAGTTGTGTACTTTGTGACTTCGACCACTTGAATTTGGTAGGTCATATTCGCAGCTTGGTAGCAACGTACGTCATCGACACTCGGCTGATTTGGCAGCAAAGCGTTTAATTTGGCGTAGTTTGTTTCATAGGTCCGCATCAAATCAGATAAATCAACATGATACGGTTTCTTAATTGCTACTTGTTCCATTCTTCTTTCAAACGTTGATGATTGAGCTCTAACCACTGCATAGCAATGATAGAGGCGCCATTTTCAAATTGCCCATCGATAACCCACTGGTAAGCTTGTTGACGAGACATAACATGGACACGAATGTCCTCACCTTCATAGTCTAAACCATGAATGCCATACGCTTTGCTCGCGTCGACTTGGCCAACAAAAACATCCAGCATTTCAGAACAACCACCTGAAGAAGGATAGTAAGAGGTCACTTTTTCCAATAACCCGACTTCAATTCCCGCTTCTTCAATCGCTTCGCGGCGCACGACGTCTTCCGCGACTTCACCTTGGTCAATCATGCCTGCAACAATTTCAAGCTGCCAAGGACTTCGGTGTTCTAGTGCTCCGATTCGGATCTGTTCAATAATCACAACTTGATCAGTGATAGGATCATATGGGAGCATTGCAGCAGCATGACCACGTTCGAACATTTCACGCTCAATCGGCTCACTCCAGCCACCTTCAAACAATCGATGCTTGAAGCGGTATCTGACCATTCTAAAAAAACCCTGAAACAGTGTTTCTTTTGAGATTATTTCCACATCTTGGCGAGTAAACTGTTCATCTTGATTGTCAGACTGTTGCATTTGGCACCTCTCTGAGTGAATCTTATAGTTTACTCAGACAAAAGCTTAACTTCCAAGGATATGGCTCAACTTTTTGTATAATTTTTATAATTCCAGTTAAATTGATGAATCATTTTTATTGTACAGCTGGATAATTAAATGTAAAACTTTGCAAAGTATAGAGTGATTTCGCATCAATTGAGTTAAACTCCTGATGAGACACCCTTTTCATATTTTGGCAGGAATAGGACTAATGAAGAAACTGCTTCCACTATTTATCAGTGCAGCACTAGGCGGACTAAGCACTAACGCATTCGCTGACACACTGGCAGACATTTATAATCAAGCGAAAGAAAACGACCCGACGCTACTTAGTGCAGCTGCTCAGCGTGATGCCGCATTTGAAGCAGTGACTTCTAGTCGTTCATCTTTGCTGCCGCAGATTAACTTAACGGCTGGCTACAATCTAACACGTGGTGGCACAATCGACCACGATAAGAATGCACTAACTGCTGGTATTAACTTTTCTCAAGAGCTTTACCAACGTTCAAGCTGGCTAACATTGGATATCTCTGAAAAGAGCGCTCGCCAAGCAGATGCTTCTTACGCTGCAATCCAACAAGCACTAATTCTACGTGTTTCTACGGCATACTTTGATGTACTGCGCGCACAAGACAGCTTAGAGTTTGTTCAAGCAGAAAAAGCGGCGGTTGGCCGCCAACTAGAACAGACTAAGCAACGTTTTGAAGTGGGTCTATCAGCGATTACTGACGTTCATGATGCTCAAGCACAATACGATGCGGTACTGGCTGACGAAGTATTGGCGCAAAATGACCTAGTGAACAGCTATGAAGGTCTACGTGAGATTACTGGTCAAGAGCACTCTAACTTAGATGTGCTTGATACTAAGCGTTTCTCAGCAAGCAAAACTTCGACAGCAATCGACGCGCTAGTCGATGAAGCTCAGCAGAAAAACCTAAGCCTACTGTCAGCACGTATCGCTCAAGACGCAGCGAAAGACAATATTTCACTAGCAAGCTCAGGCCACTTACCATCATTAACCTTAGATGGCGGTTACAACTACAGTGATACATCTGAAAGTACATCAGATGGCACGACTAATAACTTCAATATTGGCGTGAACTTAAATGTACCACTATACACCGGTGGTAACATTAGCTCGCAAACTAAACAGGCTGAGTTCAGCTATATTGCAGCGAGCCAAGAGCTAGAAAAAACCTATCGCAGTGTTATAAAAGAGGTCCGTGCTTCAAATAATAACATTACAGCTTCAATCGGTGCACTACGCGCTTATGAGCAAACAGTGGTTTCAGCTCAGTCAGCTCTAGAAGCGACAGAAGCTGGGTTCGATGTTGGGACTCGTACTATCGTTGACGTACTTGATTCAACTCGTCGTCTTTACGATGCGAACAAGAGCCTATCTAACGCTCGATACGATTACATCTTAAGTGTTCTTCAGCTACGCCAAGCAGTAGGCACACTAAGCGAGCAAGATATCCTAGATATCAACGCTGGTCTTAAGAAAAGCAAATAAGTAATACTATCGGCTTTATGTAAAAAAGGCTGACTCCAGATGGGGTCAGCCTTTTTGGTATCTAGGATTTAAAATGACAATCAGTACACAGTATCGATCTGAACATTGTTCTCAACTAGCCAGTCAACTTTATCGTTGTTATTCAGAAGCAACGCAACGTTAACTGGTAGATTAGGGTCGACTGGGAACTGCCACACAAACACCACTTCCCACTGATTTGGGCTATGGGTACGCATCTCAAGCAGATCACCATCAATCATCCAAGTCTCCTCACCTTGCTGAATCGAAATACTTTCGATATCGAGCTCAGCGGGCAACGTTGAGTCTGACTCTAAATAAAGTGCGCCATGTAAAGTATTATCTTGCACTTCACCGATGGTCGGCATTTTGTTCAACCAAAGGTTACTCTTAAGCGTCACTGTTGACTCTGCTATCACTGTTTGGTTATCTTGCTCCCAGCCCACTTGCTGAGTCGCACAACCGGCCAACAAAGCGACACCGAGCGAAACTAATGCTACTTTTTTCATTTTATTTACCTTTGTTGTTATTGAGCCATTCTTTGAGTATTTGAATATCATTTTCATACTCATTCTTCATTTCTTCAACCCAATCATCGATATTTTCCCACCAAGCAGGCAAATCCGGCGATTGCGCTTTCTGGGCAACACTTTGAATATGTTTCAAACCAATAGACCCTGCGGCACCTTTAATTTTGTGCGCCTCAGAGACAATACCTTCTTGATGTCTTGCGACCATATTAGAATCAAGTACTTGTAGATAATCAGGCATCATCTCTTCAAACATTTGGATACTATCTAATACAGGCTGTGAACCGACGATACTAACGTAAGACTCCAGCATTTCCAGATCAAGCAATCGAGCGTATATTTCGCCGCCTTCAGGGGCAGTTTCAACCACTTTAGCCTGCTCGATGATCTCTTCTCTTTCACCTTTAGTAAACTTGGCCAATACATCCTGCACTGCTGTGACTGAGAGCGGCTTACTGATGGCGTCATCCATGCCTCTTTCAAGATATTCTTGCTTATTCTTCAATACGTTTGCAGTTAGTGCCACCAGCGGTGGAAGGTCTGAGTAGGTGCGGCGGAAGTATTCAGCAATATCAAAGCCCGTCATATCAGGCAGTTGGATATCAAGGAACACCAAGTCGTAGAGTTCAGGATCAAACATCTCCATCGCTTCAGCGCCATTCATCGCAACGGAGACTTCGTGGCCCATACTCTCCAACAACGAACGAGCCACTGTGATATTGAGTTCAATATCTTCAACCATAAAGATATTCAGCTCTTGCGATTGAAGCGACGCCACAGATTGAGGAAGTTCAACATCAGCCAATGGCACACGAATAGTCACAGTAAAGGTACTACCAAAACCTTCTTCGCTCGAAACGGTAATATCACCATCCATCATATTGATCAGTTGCTTTGATACCGCTAAGCCAATGCCAGTCCCCACAGCATGTAGGTTGTCTTTGCCAGACTTCACTTGGTAGTACATGGCGAAGATCTTATCCAACTCAGCTTCTGGAATACCGATACCGCTATCTTCAATTTCCATAATGATATGAGCATGTTCATCGATGACTTCAGAGCTCACCGTCATCACCACACCGCCCTCTTTGGTAAACTTCATCGCATTACTGATAAGGTTCCAAAGTACCTGGCGTAGTCGTGTTGCATCGACCTCAATGCCGCTTGGCAATTCGCTCAACCTTTCGAGATCAAAACGCAGGCCTTTCTGTGACGCCATCAGTGCAGAAATACTCTCCATTTCCGCGACAAACTCTTCAAAGTTGAGTGCTGAAGGGAAAAGCTCCAACTTACGACGGTCAAACTTATCCATATCGATGATATCGTTAAAGATATTACCAAGCGTAATCGCACTGACGTTGATAGTTTGCATATGACTACGCTGCTCTTGAGTCATTTGCGTATCCAACAGCATACGACTTAAACCGACGATACCGTTTAACGGCGTTCGCAGTTCATGACTAATCGTCGAGATGAAAGTGGTTTTATCGCGACTGGCTTTTTCTAGTGATTCTTCATGACGCTTACGCTCGGTAATATCACGACCAAAACCGACCAACCCCAGGTGGCGGCCATCTTTGCTGTAGAAAGGCACTTTACGCAGTTCAAAGTAGTTGCGGCGTCCATCAGGGTACTCTAACCACTGTTCATAGGTTAAGGCTTGGTTGTCTGTGAATACTTTTTGGTCGGTATCAACAATTTGTTGAGCGACTTCTTTGCTATAGACATCCCAAGGCGTTAGACCAACTAATTGGCTTTCTTTCTTGCCGGTCAGTTCTTCCATTGCTTTGTTACAGCCAGAGAAAACGCCTTCGGCATTGCGGTAATAGATCAAATCCGGTGAGGCATCGATAAAAGAACGCAGTAAGGCGGTTCGCTCAGCAAGTTCTACCTGTGTTTTTTCGCGCTGATAGACTTCATTTTCTAAGTCTTTCATCGCTTCTTCACGAGCTTCTTCTGCCTTAATACGCTCTTCAATCTCTTGATTTAACTTGGCGATATTCTGTTGAAGCTGGTTATTCAGCTCTTGGTCGCGAGAGCGCATATCCTTGAGTTTTGAAACCAATTTAGAAAGGCGCTGGCGGGACTCTTCCAACTGATCGACAACCACCGAAAGAAAATAGACCGCCCAAGGAGTGATAAGTAGGCCAAAGAAGACCGAGCGGACAATATCAATATCATCCACATAACCATTAAGAACGAGCGTGATACCTACTTGAACAACAACAGCCAGCGCCACCAAAGCCAAAGCAAGTAAGATGGAGAAACGCAAAATACCCAATTTGACCAGAAGGTCGACATAATACTGAGCAAGGTTTTTTATCGGTTTCATTTAAAGCTCCGCGGAAAAACGATAGATAAATTCTACCTGTTTTACCTAACGACAGCTAAAAGAATCCTTAGCGAACAAAACGTTAATTCTCTGATGTGTGATGCACACAGGTTTGGTTACGCCCATTCGATTTGGCTTGATAGAGAGCGCTATCTGCCAAGGCGACGATAGACTCACTATTGTCGTGTGGCTGCGGCACCAAAGAGACGAGACCAATACTGGCCGTGACAATGTCAGATACTTTCGACGTATTATGCGTGAGTGCTAACGCAGCGACCCCTTGATGGATACGCTCGGCAACCTTCTTCGCCCCTTCCGTGGTGGTATTCGGCAAGATAAAAGCGAACTCCTCACCACCGTAACGAGCAACGCTGTCACTTGAGCGCGGCAGCACCTTTTTGAACACCTCAGCAACTTTGATCAGCGCTTCATCACCGCGTTGGTGACCATAAAAATCATTGAAACCTTTAAAGTAGTCGATATCACACAGCATTACCGTCATTGGTTTCTGCTCGCGAATGTGGACATGCCACAATGTGTCAAGCTGCTCATCAAAGCGGCGACGGTTAGCAATCTGTGTCAGACTATCGATGAAACTCAGCCTCTCTAACTCTTGGTTGGCTTCTTCTAGCTTCTGCTCTGCCAAGTATCGCTCAGATACATCACGCGCCATCACCAGTACCCCATTTGTGCCTGATGCAGGGTCTCTAAACGGAGACTTAACCACGTCATACCAAATGAACTGCCCATTGCTACTTACCACACGGTCGATGTAGCGCAGCGACTTGCCTTCATGCAGAACCTTATTATCAGTTTCTGATAAACGGCTATATGACTCGTTAGGGATAACATCTTGCAAACGCTTACCAATAAGATCATCCACTTCGGCAATGCCAAGCGCTCTAACAAACGGTTGATTACACGCTTGATAAACCATGTTCTCGTTAAAGATGCCAATAGAGTCCGGGCTAGACTCTAAGATATTTTGTAAAATGGTATCACGCTGAGCAAGGGCGACTTCGGTATCTTTACGCTTTTCCATCTCATCACGCAGACTCTTTTGCATATCATACCAATCGGTCACATCGTGACTGATGCCCAAAGTACCGATTTTCTCACCGCTAGCAGATATCAGTGCGCTTTGATGACTCTCAAGCAGACAACTTCGGCCATCAGGCGTAACGGTCCAACGTCGTTTACTTGCACGCCCTTTAATCACCCCTTCGATATCAGCAACGCCCTCATTTTCGCGATCATGCCAAAAACGTTGAAATGCTCGATTACTCGAAATAATCCGACCATCCTTATCTTTAATAAAAATTAGCTCAGACAAATTATCAAACGCGCTCTTCACAATCGACAAAGAGTTCACTTGATTCTTTAACTCAGTATCCGTTTCTTGATGACTAGAAAAGTAGAGTAACCAAACCGTTCGACGGCGGAAAAGAGTCTTACGCCCGACCACATCCAACGCAATTCTACGGCTTTTTGATATCGGCCAACTGATGGTGTGAGATGAGAAAAAACGTCCAGTAAATGGTGAGACTGAAGTCAGTAAATACTGCCGGGTTACAAGGTCAGGCAACATGAAATTACTGCCCACCCGACGAACGCCGAGGACTTGGCTCGCGACCGAGTTGGCAAGTAGCAATTCGCCACTTTTGCTATCAATCAGGAGTAAAGCATTAGGTGTGGCAACCAAAAGCTCAACTAAATGAGCCTGATTACGAGCGTAGATCGCTGCAGTAATAATAATAGCGAGTAAAATGATAACAAGATCAAAACCATGCCCGTGGGTCGTATCCCACAACCAAACTAATACTTGCTCCATCCCAATACTCAAACTCTGTGATATACCCGTTATAAGGGTACAAAAGATATCAGCTTATTGCTTACTATTCAGCCTTTAATATTGGTTTTGTATATATAAATGGTTGATTCATTAATGTCCCTTGAGCCCCGTCGCGGTTCAAAGCACGACCAATCTCCGTCATTGCTAACCATCGATTCTCACACCATAACGGCGCGAGTAACGTTGGTCTTCTCGCCGCAGAGGATACACGATGATAAACCACTTCGGGTGGCGTCATTCGGATCATTTCACTAGCAATTGAGACATACTCATCAAGTTCAGGGGCCTCAAGTCGTCCCGCTTTCCAGGCTTTGGCCATGGTACTGCCTTCGACAATGTGTAGCCCATGTAACTTGATGCCATCTGTGCCAACCGCTAGCACCTGCTCCATAGTGGCAATATTATCTTCACGCGTCTCTTTCGGCAAACCAACGATTAAATGAGTGCACACCTTAATACCTAATGCTCTAGCTCGCTTGGTAATCTCAGCGTAGCATTCAAAATCATGACCGCGATTAATGCGTTTAAGCGTCTGGTTATTTGCGGTTTGCAGCCCTAACTCTAACCAAATTTCGTATCCCTGCTCAACATAGCCGGATAATAGGTCTAGCACCGCATCAGGCACGCAATCGGGACGAGTACCGACACACAAACCGACAATATCGGCTGCTTTTAAGGCTTCCTCATACATGTTTTTCAGTACTTGTACTTCGGCATATGTGCTGGTGTAGGCTTGAAAGTAAGCGAGATACTTCTTCGCTCGATCAATCTCACCTGCACGAGCAACTAACTGCTCATGAATGCTTTTTGCTTGAGCCTCTTCGTCTGCAAATGACGCTACATTGCAAAACGTACAACCGCCGCGACCTATGGTGCCATCGCGATTAGGACAGCTAAAACCGCCATGCAAAGTCAGTTTGTGGACCTTTTCTCCATAACGACGTTGTAAGTCTTGTCCAATAGTGTTGACCAATTCATGAAGTTGCATATTAACTCTTGCCCATAAATCGAAATGAATATCATTAAGATTAATGTAATTAAATTACAGTTTTGAAAAATCATCTAGGGTTGAATTTAACGATTTCAAACAGGCAACAAGTTAAGCAAAGTCAATAAACATGCAGAAATAACGTGCCTCAGGCTAATTGTTACGCAAAAGTTAAACATATTATTCATTTAAACGACGAAAAAAGTGGGCAACAGAGTCGAGTTTTGATTGCATTTCCGCCTAACTAAATTGTAGGATACTTACAGATTTTGCTGTTTTATGTATTTTAAATTACATTAAAAATCGGCAAAACATCGGTGTTTTCCAACTCCCACCTATATAAATCACTAGATTGTGATACAAAAAAAATGGATTACACCAAGGATTGTTTTTCTCGCAATATTTTTCCTGCGAGATACGGAATGGAATCAAAGTCACCAACCTAGGCGACTTCGAATCATAAAAATAAAGGACAGGACGTAGAACTAGTTTCGACTAGCCCAATTGCGCCTATTTGAACTGGAAGGATGTATCCATGGTAGATAGAGAGCAAAGATCACAAGGTCTTTATACTCCAGAGCTGGAGCATGACGCTTGTGGTATCGGTTTTGTAGCTCACCTTAAAAACCGCAAATCACACGCAGTAGTGACTCAAGCATTAGATATGCTTGCACGTATGGAGCACCGTGGCGGTCAAGGGTGTGACCCTTGTTCGGGTGACGGTGCCGGTATCTTGCTACAAAAACCTCACGAATTTCTCTTAGAAGAAGCAGTCAAGCTTGGTATTAAGTTGCCTTCTTTTGAGAAGTACGGTGTTGGTGTTGTACTTTTCCCTAAAGATGAGCACAAACGTGCACAATGTCGTGACATTTTAGAACGCAATGCACAACGTCTTGAACTAGATGTTATTGGTTACCGTGTTCTTCCTACCGATAACTCGATGATTGGTGCTGATCCACTAAGCACTGAACCTCAATTTGAACATGTGTTTGTTTCTGGCGGCCCTGGTATTACACCGGAAGAGTTAGAGCGTAAACTGTATGTTTTACGTAACTACACCGTACGTGTTTGTCTAGAGAGCGTCTCTAATATCGGCGATGACTTCTACATCAACTCTATGTCTTACAAGACAGTGGTGTATAAAGGTCAGCTAACCACAGAGCAAGTACCTCAATACTTCTTAGATCTACAGAATCCAACGATGGTGAGTGCGCTTGCACTTGTTCACTCTCGTTTCTCTACTAATACATTCCCGCGCTGGCGTCTTGCTCAGCCTTTCCGTTACATTGCTCACAATGGTGAAATCAACACCGTTCGCGGTAACCTGAACTGGATGAAAGCCCGTGAAGCAATCATCGAATCTGACTTGTTTACTCAAGCTGAGATCGACATGCTACTGCCTATCTGTCAAGAAGGCGCATCCGATTCATCTAACTTCGATATGGCCTTAGAGCTCCTAGTTCTATCTGGTCGCAGCCTGCCACATGCGTTAATGATGATGATTCCTGAAGCGTGGCAAGAAAACAAAAATATGGATCCAACTCGTCGTGCGTTCTACCAATACCACGCGAACGTAATGGAACCATGGGATGGCCCTGCATCGGTGTGTTTCACTGATGGTGTTCAAGTAGGTGCAACCCTTGACCGTAACGGTCTACGTCCTTCTCGCTACACAGTGACCAAAGATGACTTCCTAGTGATGGCTTCTGAGTCTGGTGTTGTTGAGATTGAACCAGAAAACGTTGAGTTCCGCGGTCGTCTACAGCCAGGTCGTATCTTCGTTGCTGACCTTGAGCAAGGCCGCATCATTTCTGATGAAGAAGTGAAAGATGGCATTGCATCAGCGCAGCCATACGAGAAGTGGGTTGAAGAAAACCTACTGAGTCTGAAGAAACTGCCAGATGCGAGCAACGAATTCAGCCAGCCTTCGCCAGAGAAACTACTGCACAAGCAGCAAGCATTCGGTGTTAGCTCTGAAGAAGTGAACGAAATCATTGTACCTATGGCGAAAGATGGTAAAGAGCCACTTTCTGCAATGGGTGCCGATTGGCCACTAGCAATTCTTTCGCACCAGTCACAACATCTATCAAACTACTTTAAACAGCTATTTGCTCAGGTAACTAACCCGCCGATCGACCCGATTCGCGAGCGTATGGTTATGTCACTGAACACTTACCTCGGTAAGGATCAGAACCTACTAGCTGAGTCTCCAGAACACTGTCAGAAAGTAGAGCTTGAGTCTCCTGTTCTATCTAATTCAGAACTTGAGAAGCTGCGTGCTATCGACAACGAGCACCTACAAGCTAAGACACTAGACATCGTATTCCAAGCAAGTGAAGACGAAGGAAAGCTAGAACGTGCACTGAAGCGTATCTGTCAGTATGCAGAAGATGCAGTGATCGATGGTTACTCAATCATCCTTCTAACTGACCGCGCTGTTAACTCTAACCACGCCGCGATTCCAGCGATGCTAGCGGTTGGTGCTGTTCACCATCACCTAATCCGTAAAGGTCTACGTGCAAAATGTGATATCGTGGTTGAGACAGGTGATGCGCGTGAGACACACCACTTTGCAACGTTAATCGGTTACGGCGCAAATGCAGTGAACCCTTACCTAGTTATCGAAACTATGGTTGAACTGCAACGCACTAAGAAGCTTGACCCTGAAACCAATATTCGTGACCTATTTGAGAACTACCGTAAGTCGATCAACGGCGGCCTACTGAAGATTTTCTCAAAGATGGGGATCTCGACGCTACAGTCTTACCACGGTGCACAGATCTTTGAAGCACTAGGTATCAGCAAATCTGTCGTCGAAAAATACTTCACTGGTACCGTTTCACGTATCCAAGGTCTAACCATTGATGACATCGCGAAGGAAGTCCTCGTGCGTCACCGTATTGGTTACCCAACTCGTGAAATCCCAGTACAAATTCTTGATGTCGGTGGTGTTTACCAATGGAAACAGCGTGGTGAAAAACACCTGTTTAACCCTGAAACTATCTCACTACTGCAAGAGTCAACTCGTAACAAAGACTATGCACAGTTCAAACAATACGCGAAAGCGGTTGATGACCAAGGCGATAATGCAGCAACGCTACGTAGCCAACTAGACTTTGTTAAGAACCCGGCAGGTTCAATCCCGCTAGAAGAAGTAGAGCCAATCGAAAAAATCCTTAAGCGTTTCGCGACAGGTGCAATGTCATTCGGTTCTATCTCTTACGAAGCGCACTCAACACTGGCTGTTGCAATGAACCGCATTGGCGCAAAATCAAACTCGGGTGAAGGTGGTGAAGACCCAACTCGTTTCGAGCGCAAAGAAAACGGTGATTGGGAGCGCTCTGCAATCAAACAGGTTGCGTCAGGTCGCTTTGGTGTAACGTCTTACTACCTAACTAATGCTGATGAGCTACAGATCAAGATGGCTCAAGGTGCGAAACCAGGTGAAGGTGGTCAGCTCCCAGGTGATAAGGTTGATGACTGGATCGGTGCAACACGTCACTCGACTCCGGGCGTAGGTCTAATCTCGCCACCGCCACACCACGATATCTACTCAATCGAAGATTTGGCTCAGCTAATCTATGACTTGAAGAATGCTAACCGCGCTGGTCGTGTCAACGTGAAGCTAGTATCAGAAGCAGGCGTTGGTACTATCGCCTCAGGTGTCGCCAAAGCGAAAGCTGACGTTGTCCTTATCGCAGGTTTTGATGGCGGTACAGGTGCATCACCGATGTCATCTATCCGTCACACAGGTCTACCTTGGGAGCTTGGTCTAGCAGAAACGCACCAAACGCTTCTTAAGAATGGTCTACGTAACCGTATCGTGGTTCAGTCTGACGGTCAGATGAAAACACCGCGCGACCTAGCAGTCGCAACACTACTAGGTGCAGAGGAATGGGGTGTTGCTACAGCCGCTCTCGTTGTTGAAGGCTGTATCATGATGCGTAAGTGTCATAAGAACACCTGTCCTGTAGGTATCGCGACTCAGAACAAGACGCTACGTGAGCGCTTCGATGGCCGAGTAGAAGACGTTGTGACCTTCTTCCAATACATGGCTGAAGGCCTGCGTGAAGTGATGGCAGAGCTAGGCTACCGCACTATCGATGAGATGGTTGGTCAATCACACAAACTAAAAGTTCGCGATGATATCGGCCACTGGAAGTACAAGAACCTAGATCTATCGCCTGTGCTACATATCGAGCAAGCGCGTGAAGATGATGGCGTTTACAACCAAACGCAACAAAACCACAACCTAGAACACGTTCTCGACCGTAAGTTGATTCAGGCGGCTATTCCTGCACTTGAGAAAGGTGAAGCAGTCAACGCTGAGTTCCCTATCATCAACACGGATCGCTCTGCGGGTACCATGCTGTCGAACGAAATCTCTAAGGTGTACAAAGACCAAGGCCTACCTCAGCCAATGAACGTGAAGTTCAACGGCAGCGCAGGCCAGTCATTTGGTGCTTTCCTCGCTAAGGGCGTTAAGTTCGAAGTTGAAGGCGACGCAAACGACTACTGGGGTAAAGGTCTATCTGGCGGTACGCTCGTGCTTTACCCAGATGCGAAATCAACCATCGTCGCTGAAGATAACATCGTTGTTGGTAACGTATGTTTCTACGGTGCAACATCTGGTGAGTCGTACATTCGCGGTATGGCCGGTGAGCGATTCTGTGTACGTAACTCGGGCGCGAAAGTTGTAGTTGAAGGTATCGGTGACCACGGTTGTGAATACATGACTGGTGGTGTTGCGGTTATCCTTGGCTCAACCGGTCGTAACTTTGCGGCAGGTATGAGCGGCGGTGTTGCTTACGTTTGGGACAAGTCTGGTGACTTTGAAACCAAGCTCAACCCTGAACTGGTCGACCTAGACCCTATCGAAGCAGAAGATCGTGAACTACTTAAAGAAATGCTAACCAAGCAAGTTCAATTCACAGGAAGTGAAGTTGCTCAGTCTTTCCTTGATAACTTTGAAGCAAGCCTAGCCTCTATGGTTAAGGTCATGCCGCGTGACTACAAAGCGGTACTTCTAAAGCGTAAGGCTATCGCGGCGCAAGCACAAACGGAACAAGTGGAGGCAATATAATGGGTAAGCCTACTGGATTTTTAGAACATGGTCGCGAGCTTCCAAAGAAGCTCGACCCATCGGTTCGTATTGAAAACAACAAAGAATTCGTTTTGAACGAAGAGTTTGGTGACAAGATCAATACTCAGGCTTCTCGTTGTATGGATTGTGGCGTCCCTTTCTGTCACAACGGTTGTCCGATTGGTAACATCATCCCTGAGTTCAACGACGCGGTTTACCGTGACAGCTGGGAAGAAGCGTGGAACATTCTAAGTTCAACCAATAACTTCCCTGAGTTCACAGGTCGAGTGTGTCCTGCTCCATGTGAAAGTGCGTGTGTTCTTGGCATCAACCAAGACCCAATCACTATCTGTAATATCGAGAAAACGATTGTAGAAACTGCGTACCGTGAAGGGTACGCAAAACCTAAAACGCCTCGTTCACGCACAGGTAAAACGATCGCAATCATCGGTTCTGGCCCTGCAGGTCTTGCTGCAGCAGAGCAGCTAAACAGCGCTGGTCACTCGGTCACTGTGTTTGAACGTGATGAAAAAGTCGGTGGTCTACTGCGTTTCGGTATCCCTGATTTCAAACTGGGTATGGATGTGATTGATCGTAAGGTCAACCTAATGGCAGAAGCGGGCGTTGAGTTCAAAGTTAATCAACACATTGGGGTTGATGTGAATGCTCAGCAGCTTCGTCAAGAGTTTGATGTTGTACTTCTGACTGGTGGCTCAACGGTTCCACGTGACCTTCCTGTACCAGGACGTGAACTAAAAGGTGTTCACTTTGCGATGGAATTCCTTGGTCAAAACAACCGCCGTGCAAATGGCATGGACCTAAAAACGGAAGAAATTCACGCTAAAGGTAAACATGTTGTGGTAATCGGTGGTGGTGATACAGGTTCTGACTGTGTAGGTACATCAAACCGTCATAAAGCGGCAAGTGTTACTCAAGTTGAAATCATGCCTGTCCCACCAGAGAAGCGCCCAGCGAATATGCCTTGGCCTCAGTACCCAATGATCCTACGCACATCGACTTCACACGAAGAAGGTGTCGATCGTCATTGGAATATTCTGACTAAAGAGTTTATCAGTAACGACAAAGGTGAAGTTACTGGTCTACGTCTTGCGGATATCGTATGGGAAGATACGAAACCAGGTGAGCGCCCAAGCTTCAAAGAAGTCGAAGGCAGCGAGCGTGTTATTCCGTGTGATCTCGCATTCCTAGCAATGGGCTTCCTACACCCAGAACCAACAGGTGTGTTAGCACAGTTAGATATAAAACTGGATGAACGCGGCAACGTCGCGACTGAAGGTTTTGCAACCAACCAAAAAGGTGTGTTTGCCGCAGGTGATATGCGTACTGGTCAGTCTTTGGTTGTGCGTTGCATCAACGAAGGTCGTGAATGTGCGATTGCTATTGATGATTACCTAATGGGTAATTCAAACCTAGAGGCAAAAGCAGACTCATTGATGCTATCTGCATAATATCTAGCCACCCAAGCAACTTCCTTTAGTTGATTCTGGGTGGCAATGATTAAATAAACAATCCTTCCAAACTTTATAAGTTGACCAGTACATTGTGCTGGTCTTTTTTATTTTCCCGAAATAGGCAATGTTACAAAACCGTAACATTGGAAACCTTAAGTTTCTGAATTATATATACTATTACAGCGTATTAAGTGGTAAATCGCACATTGGCATGATTTTCCACCAAGAACTTGACCTTTTTCATAATAACCTATACGTTGTGAAGTCGATGAAAATTATTTCCTCAATATTTGTTAATGGTTCTAACGGGGTTTAGTGCGTATTTATACAAATAATAACAATTAGAATGAATAGTTAGTCATATATACCAACCCTTTTAATGTTGGTAGTTCTGTCGGGAGACAGGTGAAGCAAAGGGAGAATTGCAATGGCTCTATATGATCCTAATCTTGAAAAAGATAACTGTGGATTTGGCTTGATTGCGCACATGGAAGGTGAACCAAGCCATAAATTGGTACGTACCGCTATTTCAGCACTTGATCGAATGACTCACCGCGGTGGTATCGCAGCAGATGGAAAAACCGGTGATGGTTGTGGCTTATTGCTACAAAAACCGGACTCTTACCTACGTCTAATTGCTGAAGAAAATGGCTTTAACCTTGGCAAGCAATATGCTGTCGGTATGATTTTCTTCAACCAAGATCCAGCTAAAGCACAATCAGCTAAAGATGTTATAAACCAAGAACTTGCGCAAGAGACCTTAACCATTTCAGGTTGGCGTGAAGTCCCGACTAACTCAGCTGTGCTTGGCCCAATTGCAGCAGATTCACTGCCAAATATTCAGCAAGTTTTTATCTCCGCGCCTGCTGGTTGGCGTGAGCGAGATATCGAGCGCCGCCTTTATATTGCCCGTCGACGTATTGAGAAGCAGATCACTGATGATAGTGACTTCTATATCTGTAGTTTATCGACTCAAGTTATGGTTTATAAAGGGCTATGTATGCCTGCGGATCTGCCACGCTTCTACTTAGATCTTGCCGATCTTCGTATGGAGTCAGCGATCTGTCTGTTCCACCAGCGCTTCTCAACTAATACCCAACCACGTTGGCCTCTCGCACAGCCATTCCGCTATTTAGCGCACAATGGTGAAATCAATACCATTGAAGGCAACCGCCAATGGGCGCGAGCACGTGCGTACAAATTTTCATCGCCACTGTTGCCGGATCTCAAGACCGCTGCGCCATTCGTTAATGAAACCGGATCGGACTCTTCAAGTCTCGACAACATGCTGGATCTGTTCCTAGCTGGCGGCATGGATATCTTCCGTGCGATGCGCATGCTGGTTCCGCCAGCATGGCAAAATCACCCAGATATGGACCCAGATTTACGCGCCTTCTACGACTTTAACTCCAAACATATGGAGCCTTGGGATGGGCCTGCTGGGATTGTTCTATCTGACGGTCGCTACGCAGCATGTAACTTAGACCGTAACGGCCTGCGTCCTGCCCGATATGTAATTACTAAAGACAAGCTAATCACCCTAGCTTCTGAAGTCGGCATTTGGGATTACGCGCCAGATGAAGTAGCTGAGAAAGGCCGTGTCGGACCGGGCGAACTTCTCGTCGTCGATACTCGCCGCGGCAAGCTATGGCAATCGAGCGAAATTGATAATGACCTTAAAGGTCGCCACCCTTATCGCGAATGGATGGAAAATAACGTTCACAAACTGACTCCTTTCTCCGAATTATCGGATGATCAAGTGGGTGAGCGCAGCTTCGCCGATGATCAGCTAAAGACTTACCAGAAACAGTTTGCAATGAGCAACGAGGAAGTCGATCAAGTATTACGCGTACTTGGTGATATGGGCCAAGAAGCTGTCGGCTCAATGGGTGATGATACCCCTATGGCGGTACTTTCTTCTAAAGAGCGTTTAGTCACTGACTATTTCCGCCAGAAGTTTGCTCAGGTCACTAACCCGCCAATCGACCCGCTACGTGAAAAGCATGTTATGTCTCTGGCAACCAGTATTGGTCAAGAGATGAATGTCTTTTGTGAAACAGACGGACACGCCCACCGCGTGACATTTGGCTCACCCGTTCTGCTTTACTCTGATATGCAGCAGCTGCTCGAACTTAATGACCAGTATTACCGCAGCACAATCTTAGATATTAACTACGATCCTGAAGAGAAAGATTTAGAGAAAGCAATTCAGGATCTGTGTGACCAAGCAGTTGAAGTGGTACAAGATGGCACCGTTTTGGTTGTTTTATCCGACCGTAATCTGCAAAAAGGCTTGCTACCTATCCCGGCAGCGATGGCCGTCGGCGCGGTGCAAAGCCGTCTTATCGATGCCAACCTCCGCTGTGATGCCAACATCATTGCAGAAACAGGCACAGTACGTGACCCTCACCAATTTGCGGTGCTACTTGGTTTTGGCGCCACTGCCGTCTACCCATACCTAGCCTACGAGGCGCTGGGTAAAGTGATCGACGACGGTGGTATTGATAAGAGCTACCGTGAAGTGATGCAGAACTACCAGTACGGCATCAACAAAGGTCTGTATAAGATCATGTCGAAGATGGGTATCTCGACGGTTGCTTCTTACCGCTGCTCACAACTGTTTGAAGCGGTTGGTCTAAGCCAAGACGTGGTTAACTTGTGTTTCAAAGGTGTGACGACCCGTATTCAAGGCGCCAACTTCGAAGATTTCGAGCAAGACATTTACAACCTATCTCGTAAAGCATGGGCAAAACGTAAACCTATCGAACATGGTGGTTTACTCAAATATGTTCACGGCGGCGAATATCATGCCTACAACCCAGATGTGGTTGGTACATTGCAACAAGCGGTTAAATCGGGTGCATCATCAGACTATAAGAGCTTTGCTAAACAGGTAAATGAACGCCCTACTGCGATGCTGCGTGATCTAATGAAGCTGAAAAAGGCTGATACCTCTCTTCCGCTTGAGGAGATAGAACCCAGTACCGAACTGTTTAAGCGTTTCGACTCCGCGGCAATGTCTATTGGTGCACTCAGCCCAGAAGCACACGAAGCACTTGCTACTGCAATGAATCGCTTAGGTGGTTACTCAAACTCAGGTGAAGGTGGCGAAGACCCTCGTCGTTTCGGCACCGAGCGTAACTCACGTATTAAGCAGATTGCTTCCGGCCGCTTTGGTGTTACACCGCACTACTTAACCAACGCCGATGTGCTACAAATTAAAGTGGCACAAGGCGCTAAACCTGGTGAAGGTGGTCAGCTACCGGGTCATAAAGTAACCGCTGAGATCGCTAAACTTCGTTACTCAGTACAGGGCGTGACGCTGATTTCTCCGCCACCCCACCACGACATTTACTCAATTGAAGACTTGGCCCAGCTGATCTTCGATCTTAAGCAAGTCAACCCGAAAGCTCTGGTTTCGGTAAAACTGGTCTCTGAGCCGGGTGTTGGCACTATCGCCACAGGTGTAGCGAAAGCTTATGCCGACCTTATCACCATCTCCGGCTATGACGGCGGTACGGCAGCTAGCCCACTGACCTCAGTAAAATACGCGGGTAGCCCTTGGGAACTCGGTCTAGCTGAAACTCAGCAAGCACTAGTTGCAAATGGCCTGCGCCATAAAATCCGCCTGCAAGTTGATGGTGGTCTTAAAACAGGTCTAGATGTAGTCAAAGCAGCTATCTTGGGTGCCGAAAGCTTTGGCTTTGGTACTGCGCCTATGGTGGCAATGGGCTGTAAGTTCTTACGTATCTGTCACCTAAATAACTGTGCGACTGGTGTTGCAACCCAAGATGACACCCTACGTAGAGAATACTTCAAAGGCCTACCGGAAATGGTGATGAATTACTTTGTCGGCCTAGCTGATGAAGTACGTGAGCTACTGGCTGAGCTTGGCGTTGAGAAGCTGACCGACTTAATTGGCCGTACCGATCTACTAGAAGCAGTAGAAGGAATGACAGCTAAGCAAAGCAAACTCGACCTTTCAAATATCTTGGAAACACCAGTGTCACCGCAAGGCCACCCAGTTTACTGGACCGAGCCTAACGCACCGTTTGATAAAGCGGAACTCAACCAACAGATTATTGAAGATGCGTTAGCCGCTGTGGAAGCGAAGCAATCCGCAGACTTTTTCTATAACGTTATCAATACCGACCGTTCAATTGGTGCACGCCTATCTGGCGAAATTGCCAAGCGTTATGGCAACCAAGGCATGGCTGCCAAGCCAATTAAGCTTCATCTAGATGGCACTGCCGGACAATCTTTCGGTGTATGGAATGCTGGCGGCGTTGAGCTTTACTTGACTGGTGATGCTAACGACTATGTGGGTAAAGGTATGGCCGGTGGTAAGATAGCTATCAAACCTCACCAAGGTACGGCATTTAAGTGTAATGAAGCGACTATCATTGGTAACACCTGCCTATACGGTGCAACCGGAGGTAAGTTATTTGCCGCAGGTACCGCTGGTGAACGTTTCGGTGTACGTAACTCAGGCACGATTGCCGTGATTGAAGGCGCTGGCGATAACGCATGTGAATACATGACGGGGGGTATTGTTGCGATACTTGGCGCTACTGGCGTTAACTTTGGTGCTGGTATGACTGGTGGTTTTGCTTACGTATTGGATAAGAATGAGGACTTCCAAGGGCGCGTAAATGAAGAGTCAGTTGAGGCAGTTGCACTGTCTAACTTACACATTCACCAAGAACATCTACGTGGTCTAATCGCGGAACACCTAGAAGAAACCGGCTCAGTGCATGCTGAAGATATTTTGGCGAACTTTGATGAATGGATTCCAAAGTTCTACTTGGTGAAACCAAAAGCGGCAGACCTCAACACCCTGCTTGGTCACCAAAGTCGCAGCGCTGCAGAACTGCGCGTTCAAGCCCAGTAAGTCATGGAGGATGTATAGATCATGAGCCAGAACGTATACCAATTTATCGACGTACAACGTGTAGATCCTGCGAAAAAGCCAATTAAAATTCGTAAGATTGAATTCGTCGAAATCTACGAACCTTTTACTAAGCAGCAAGCAACAGCCCAAGCGGATCGCTGTTTAGATTGTGGTAACCCTTATTGTGAATGGAAGTGCCCAGTTCACAACTATATCCCTCAGTGGCTAAAACTGGCTAATGAGGGACGTATTATCGAAGCAGTTGAACTGTCCCACCAAACCAATAGCCTACCAGAGGTGTGTGGCCGAGTATGCCCACAAGATCGACTGTGCGAAGGCTCTTGTACTCTTAATGATGATTTTGGTGCCGTCACGATAGGTAATATTGAAAAGTATATTACAGACAAAGCTTTTGAAATGGGTTGGAAACCAGACATGTCGAAAGTCGAATGGACGGATAAGAAAGTCGCAATTATTGGCGCTGGCCCAGCAGGTCTAGCTGCGGCTGACATTCTAGTTCGAAATGGTGTTAAGCCTGTGGTTTTTGACCGTTATCCAGAGGTTGGAGGGCTACTCACCTTCGGTATCCCATCATTTAAGCTCGAAAAAGGCGTGATGGAAAACCGCCGCAAAATCTTTAGCGAAATGGGGGTTGAGTTCCGTCTTAATACTGAAGTCGGCCAAGACATCCAAATGCAGCAACTGATTGATGACTACGATGCAGTATTCCTTGGTGTTGGCACCTACAAGAATATGCGTGCAGGTCTTGAGAATGAAGATGCACCTGGTGTGTACGATGCCCTGCCTTTCCTCGTTTCTAACACTTATAAAGTGATGGATTTAGAGGACGACAAACCATTCATTGATATGAAAGGCAAGAAAGTCGTGGTGCTTGGTGGTGGTGACACCGCTATGGACTGTGTTCGTACTTCTATTCGCCAAAATGCAGACCACGTCATCTGTGCTTACCGTCGAGATGAAGCCAATATGCCAGGCTCTCGCCGCGAGGTGAAAAATGCCAAGGAAGAAGGGGTTAATTTTATGTTCAACCTTCAGCCTCTTGGTCTTGAGCTGGATAGCTCAGGAAAGGTCTCTGGTGTTAAGGTGGTTAAGACCGCACTTGGCGAGCCAGACGAGGCTGGACGTCGTCGTCCAGAGCCGGTTGAAGGCAGTGAACATATACTTGAAGCAGATGCAGTCATTATGGCATTTGGCTTCCAGCCGCATAAAATGGCTTGGCTTGAACCTTATGGCGTTGAACTCGATCAATGGGGACGCATCCAAGCGCCATCAGAGCAAGAGTTTATGTTCCAAACCAGCAATAAAAAGATCTTTGCCGGTGGTGACGCCGTTCGCGGCTCAGATCTGGTTGTAACCGCAATTGATGAAGGGCGAAAAGCAGCCGAAGGTATTCTCGATTACCTAGACGTCTAATTCGACTTTTAGCTCTATCAACATCACAAAAGGATCCTACAGTTGGATCCTTTTTTCTTGCGCTACATATAATTAAGCCAAAAATAACAAACAGGAATTCAACATGAAGAAAGCGGCTCTCATTTCCATCGCTATGTTGGGTTTAACCGCCTGTAGCCAAGGAGTTCAAACCATGACGGATCGTACTGCTTCACCTTGCGGTGATAAACCCAACTGTGTCTCAACGCAAGATCAGCGCGAGAAATATCAACTCGCCCCGTTTACCCTGACAGCAAATGCGAACCTAGATAGTATCGAGCAAGCAGCCCTTAAGCTACCAGGAGCGAAAACTGCAGTCAAAGAAGGGGGTTACTTACGTATCGAGTGTACCTCGAAGATCATGCGCTTTGTTGATGACTTAGAGTTGAAAATAGATGGTGACACACTGGTAGTACGCTCAGAGTCACGTGTTGGGTATTCAGATTTTGGCGTGAATCGTAAACGCGCCGATCTGCTGCGTGAGCGATTAAAAGAAGGCGGTCTTATCGAGTAGCAATGTCGTGGCCAGATACAAAAAACCGAAGCATTAGGCTTCGGCTTTTTAATTGGCGGGAAAGCAAATTACTGCTCAGTTTCATCACGGAAAACAACAAGGCGCTTAGGCGCAACCTTACCGTCACCATTGACTTCTGCTACACCAATAAACAGTTTCTCTTCACCAGAAGTCATACGCAGAGGCGTTCCTTCTGGTGCACCCAATACTTGTACTGGCATACCGTGCTGCACTAAGTTGGTCAACTCAGCATTCAAATTCACCTCTGGCAAATCTTCAACTGCGGTATCCATTGGCAATAGCAGCGGATCAAGCAACTCTTTTGGTGCCACTTCATCACGGTGTGCTTGCTCAAGGAGCTCATTGAGCTGTTCAAGCGTCACCATCTTCTCGTAAGGATATTTTGCAACTCCAGTACGACGAAGCATAGTCACGTGAGCACCACAACCAAGCATCTCGCCAAGGTCATCTACGATTGTACGGATGTAAGTACCTTTAGAGCAGTGAACTTCCATCTCGACTTCATCACCTTCAAAACGATGTAGTACGATTTCGTACACAGTGATCTTGCGCGATTCACGCGGCACTTCAATGCCTTTACGAGCATATTCGTACAATGGCTTACCCTGATACTTCAACGCCGAAAACATTGAAGGTACTTGATCAGACTCACCACGGAACTTATCGATAGATGCTTCTAGCTTCTCAAGAGATACATCAACTGGACGAGTCTCAACAACCTCACCATCAGAATCTGATGTATCAGTGCGCTCACCTAGTTTAGCAATCACTCGGTAACGCTTATCTGAATCAAGCAAGAACTGAGAAAACTTGGTTGCTTCACCAAGGCAAATTGGCAGCATACCTGTCGCTAGGGGATCCAGAGCACCGGTATGACCTGCTTTTTCTGCAAAGTAAATACGCTTTACTTTTTGCAGTGCATCATTAGATGAAATGCCTGTTGGTTTATCCAGAAGGATAACGCCATTAATTGGACGACCTTTACGACGACGAGCCATTACTCTTCACCTGCCTGATCTTCTTCACGACCTGAATCTTGCTGCTTGCGCTTATCTTCGCTTACCACTTCAGACACAAGGTTCGACATACGCATACCCTCAACAAGAGTATTATCGTAGTAGAAACGAACTTCAGGTGTTAGACGTAGACGAATGCGCTTACCTAGCATCATACGAATGTGCACTTCGTGTTCACGCAGTGCTTCTAGACAAGATTCTGGTGTTTGCTCGCCAACGCATAGGAAAGTAACGAATACTTTTGCGTAAGCTAGATCACGTGACACTTCTACATCAGAGATGGTCACCATACCTAGGCGAGAATCACGAACTTCACGCTGAAGGATCATCGCTAGTTCTTTTTGCAGCTGCTGTGCAACACGCTGCGTGCGGCTAAATTCTTTTGACATATCTTTTCTCTTATTAGAAAGAATGGGGGGATGGATAAATTCCAACCCCCCATGGTGTATTCAACAACCAATTACTGCTTATTCATCAAAGAGTAAGCCAGTAATCATAGTCAATTAGTCTAGAGTACGTTTAACTTCAACGATTTCGAATACTTCGATTTGGTCGCCAACGCGAACATCGTTGTAGTTCTTAACGCCGATACCACATTCGTAGCCATTCTTAACTTCTTGAACGTCGTCTTTGAAGCGGCGTAGTGACTCTAGTTCACCTTCGTAGATAACAACGTTTTCACGTAGTACACGGATAGGGTTGCTACGCTTGATGGTGCCTTCTGTAACCATACAACCAGCGATTGCGCCCAGTTTAGGTGACTTAAATACGTCACGTACTTCAGCAAGACCAATGATCTCTTGCTTGAATTCTGGAGCTAGCATGCCGCCCATTGCTTGTTTCACTTCATCAATCAATTGGTAAATGATTGAGTAGTAACGTAGGTCAACGTTAGCTGATTCAATTGCACGACGCGCTGAAGCATCTGCACGAACGTTGAAGCCAAGGATGATAGCGTTTGAAGCTTCAGCAAGAACTGCGTCAGTTTCAGTAATGCCACCAACACCAGAACCTACGATGTTCACTTTCACTTCGTCAGTAGAAAGTTTCAGTAGCGAGTCTGCGATTGCTTCAACAGAACCTTGAACGTCTGCTTTAAGTACAACGTTAAGTTCAGCAACTTCACCAGCAGTCATGTTAGAGAACATGTTCTCTAGCTTAGACTTCTGCTGACGAGCAAGTTTCACGTCACGGAATTTACCTTGACGGTAGTTTGCAACTTCACGCGCTTTACGCTCATCACGAACTACAGTTGCTTCGTCACCTGAAGATGGCACACCAGATAGACCGATGATTTCAACAGGAATAGAAGGACCGGCTGAAGTGATTTCTTTACCATTTTCGTCGCGCATTGCACGAACACGGCCGTATTCTTGACCACAAAGTAAGATATCACCTTTGTTTAGCGTACCTGATTGAACAAGTACTGTTGCAACTGGACCACGACCTTTATCTAGACGAGATTCAACAACAACACCAGACGCCATGCCTTCTTCAACTGCAGTCAGTTCTAGAACTTCAGATTGTAGAAGGATAGTCTCTAGAAGACCTTCGATGTTTGTACCCTGTTTCGCAGAGATGTGAACGAACATGTTCTCACCGCCCCACTCTTCAGGAATAACGTCATATTGAGCTAGCTCGTTCTTAACGTTATCTGGGTTTGCGTCTTCTTTATCGATCTTGTTTACAGCAACAATCAGAGGAACACCCGCCGCTTTCGCGTGCTGGATCGCTTCGATTGTCTGTGGCATTACGCCATCGTCTGCTGCTACGACTAGAACAACGATATCTGTCGCTTGAGCACCACGAGCACGCATTGCTGTAAATGCCGCGTGTCCAGGAGTATCAAGGAAAGTGATCATACCGTTATCAGTTTCAACGTGGTATGCACCGATGTGCTGCGTGATACCGCCCGCTTCACCTGAAGCAACGTGTGCTTTACGGATGTAGTCAAGTGTAGACGTTTTACCATGGTCTACGTGGCCCATGATAGTTACTACTGGTGCACGAGGTACTGATTCTAAGCTGTTATCACGATCTGATAGTACCGCTTCTTCTAGCTCGTTCTCTTTCCGTAGGATTACCTTGTGACCCATTTCTTCAGCAACAAGCGCTGCTGTTTCTTGGTCGATCACTTGGTTGATAGTCGCCATTGCGCCCATCTTCATCATTACTTTGATAACTTCAGTGCCCTTAACAGACATCTTGTTAGCAAGTTCTGAAACAACGATCGTTTCGCCGATAGCAACATCAGCTTTGGCTACTGTTGCTGTCTTATCAAAGCCTTGCTGCATTGAAGTTGGTTTAGCTAGCTTACCTTTGTTGCGGTTTCTGCCGCCACGCTGGTTACGGCCACCACGACCTTGGTCATCGTTGTTAGAAGCTTTTTTCTTCTTCTTACGACGGCCGCCTTCTTCTTTACGGTCAGCTGCATCTTCTGCTTCACGAGCGTAAGTAGAAGTCGTCACGTGGTAGTCAGAGTTCTCTAACTCTTTCTTTTTCTTCTCTTCTTCAGTCCAGCGCGCTTCGTTTTCTTCAGCTAGCTTACGAGCTTCTTCAACAAGCTTTGCAGCTTCTTGCTCTGCTTTGCGCTGTGCTTCTTCTTCCTGACGACGCTTAAGTTCGTCAGCTTCTTTCTTCGCTTGAGTATTCACTTCTGCATTTTTTGCATTCATGTCTTTCTTAGCCTTATCAGCTTGTACGCGTTGTGCCTTCTCTTCAGCGTCACGTTTTGCATCCGCTTCTCGTTTCGCTTTCTCTTCGGCCTCGCGTTGTGCTTTCTCTGCAGCTTCACGTTTTGCAAGCTCTTCAGCTTCACGTTTCGCAAGCTCTTCGGCTTCACGCTTCGCTGCATCCTCAGCTTCGCGTTTTGCTTCGTCTTCGATAGTGCTGCGCTTCACGTAAGTGCGCTTCTTACGTACTTCTACTTGAACATCCTTACTCTTGCCGCCACCTGCATTCACGCTCAGTGTGCTGCGAGTTTTACGCTGTAGAGTTAAGCGAGTAGGCTCAGTTTCACCTGAAGTGTCACCGTGCTCTTTCTTAAGGTGAGTCAAAAGCTTCTGCTTCTCATCGTCAGAAACTTGATCACTACTCGCTTTCTTCATGCCAGCGTCAGCAAGTTGTTCTAATAAGCGGTCCACTGGAGTTCCAATTTCTTCACTCAGTGCTTTAACAGTAATTTGTGTCATGCCGCTTCCTCCTTGCTGAAAATTATGCGTCTTCGCCGAACCAACAAATGTTACGAGCTGCCATAATTAGCTCACCCGCACGTTCTTCGGTTAGACCTTCGATACCTTCAATATCGTCGATACCCTGATCAGCAAGGTCTTCTAGTGTTGTTACACCTTTTGCTGCCAGTTTGAATGCCATCTCACGCTCTAAACCTTCTAGGCCTAGTAGGTCTTCTGCAGGCTCAACACCTTCGAAAGACTCTTCTTGTGCAAGCGCAAGAGTGGTTAGTGCATTCTTAGCACGACTACGTAGTTCTTCTACTAGGTCTTCGTCTAGACCATCAACTTCAAGAAGCTCGTTTACAGGAACGTAAGCAACTTCTTCTAGCGTTGAGAAACCTTCTTCAACAAGTAGTTGAGCGAAGTCTTCTTCAATATCTAGGTGCTTTATGAAGTTTTCGATTGCAGCTTGAGACTCTTCAGCGTGTTTCTTATGAAGGTCTTCAACTGTCATTACGTTTAGTTCCCAACCAGTTAGTTGAGACGCTAGGCGTACGTTTTGACCGTTACGGCCGATAGCTTGCGCTAGGTTGTCTGCTTCAACAGCAATGTCCATTGCATTTGCATCTTCATCAACAATGATAGAAGCAACGTCAGCAGGAGCCATTGCGTTGATAACAAACTGAGCTGGATTGTCGTCCCAAAGTACGATATCGATACGCTCACCACCAAGCTCGCCAGATACAGCTTGTACACGTGCACCACGCATACCAACACACGCACCTACAGGGTCGATACGCTTGTCGTTAGTTTTAACTGCGATTTTTGCGCGAGAACCTGGATCACGAGCTGCACCTTTCAGTTCGATGATCTCTTCAGCGATTTCTGGCACTTCAACACGGAATAGCTCAGCTAGCATTTCAGACTTAGAGCGAGTGATGAATAGCTGGAAGCCACGAGCATCTGGAGCAACTTTGTACAGAAGACCACGAACACGGTCACCTGGACGGAAGTTTTCACGAGGAAGTTGGTCATCACGTAGGATAACCGCTTCAGCGTTGTTACCTAGGTCAAGAACAACCGTTTCGCGGTTTACTTTCTTAACAACACCAGTAACTAGCTCGCCTTCGTTATCGATGAACTGTTCTACGATTTGAGCACGCTCAGCTTCACGTACTTTCTGCACGATAACTTGCTTAGCCGTTTGAGTCGTAATACGGTCAAACGTCACTGACTCAATATCATCTTCAACAAAGTCACCAATATTTAGTTCTGGATCTTCGTATTGAGCCGCTTCTAAAGAGATCTCTTTAGTTGGACTTTCTACAACTTCTACTACTTCCCAGCGACGGAAAGTTTCAAATTCACCAGTTTTACGGTCGATTTCAACACGAACGTCAATTTCCATTTCGTGTTTTTTCTTAGTTGATGTTGCTAGAGCAATTTCAAGGGCTTCAAAGATGCGTTCACGAGGTACCGCTTTTTCGTTCGATACTGCCTCTACTACCGCTAAAATTTCTTTACTCATTTTAAATAGCCTCTAAGACTTTAATTAAAATTTAGGGATCAGGTTAGCTTTTGAGATGTTGCTTAGAACAAACTCTTCTTCGTTACCTTCAACAGTAACAGAGATTGTCTCACCATCGACGGCGTGAATTACACCTTTCCACTTACGACGGTTACCAACAGCCATCTTCAAAACGATGCTTACCTCGTGACCAATAAATTGTTCATAGTGTGCAGCTTTGAAAAGAGGTCTTTCTAAACCTGGTGAAGACACTTCAAGGTTGTAAGCCACAGTGATTGGATCTTCAACGTCCATAACCGCACTTACTTGGCGGCTAACTTCAGCACAATCTTCGACATTAATGCCGTTCTCGTGATCGATGAAAATACGTAACGTTGAATGCTCGCCTGCGCGAATAAATTCTAATCCAACTAACTCATAACCTGATGCTGCTACAGGAGCGTCAAGCATTTCAGTAAGTTGTCTTTCTAAACCAGTCATTTTAACCACTCCAGAAACAAAAAAAGGGCTCAGAGCCCAATTTAAATTCCAAGCAAAGCTCCAAACATCCAATTAAGGAAATTTAGATAACAAAAAACCCCGAAAAGTCGGGGTTTTTGTTGCTGGACCCTGATACGTTAAACGATATCTATGCCGTTTAACTCGTAGTATTGCTACTACGCAAACTTGTCCTAATCCACTATCTATAAAAGAAAAAGGATTTGGTTGCGGGGGCCGGATTTGAACCGACGACCTTCGGGTTATGAGCCCGACGAGCTACCAAGCTGCTCCACCCCGCGTCCGACTTGTCGAGCATTATACGCTCTCCAAGGTGTTTTACAAGTTTGTAAATCAATGGTGCCGAGAGAGGGACTCGAACCCTCACACCTAAGGCACCAGCACCTCATGCTGGCGTGTCTACCAATTTCACCATCTCGGCAGCTAAATCTATCTAAAAGCTAGAATAGCTTATTGAGGAATTTCGTCGCCTTGAGGGGCTGGAATTTCACTCGCATCATCAGCTTGTTGGATAACCTGACCTTGAGTCGGGTCTATCCACTGTGACTCAGTTTTATGTGTAGACATATTACCAAGTACTAAGCTAAGGATGAAAAATACTGTTGCAAAAACTGCAGTCATTCGGGTTAGGAAGTTACCTGAGCCGCTTGCGCCAAACACTGTGTTTGATGCGCCTGCACCGAATGAGGCTCCCATATCTGCGCCTTTACCTTGTTGAATCAACACTAGGCCGATTACACCAACCGCTGCCAACAGGTAAATCACAAGTAGAACTGTAAACATGATTTCCACCTATGTTCCAAATTGTTGAGCCAGCGCCGCTCGAAAACGCTTTTTATCGTGTTTTTGAACAAGGCTAGCGACCTCCTTATCGAAGGCCGAGCAATACTAGCGAAACACGATTACGCTGACAAGTAGATTTTTTCAAAAAAGCACGCACTTAGACTTAAGCGGTCAAAAAAAGGACAAAAGTATAACTTTTCCTTCATCCATCTTTTATTGCCTTCTAAATTTCTGAAAATTCAGGGCTGTACTCGATGAGTCCTGAATGGCCATCCAATTCACCATCAACTAATGCCACAACTTGGAAAGCACCTTCCGGCACATCCCATTGGCAACGCATATTGAACTTAGCGCTATTTTCAAAACCAAAACGACCGTAATAAGCAGGATCGCCAAGTACAACACAAGCTGGGTAACCAAACTCTAGTAAAGAAGAGAAGCCCTCTTTTATTAGTTCGGCAGCAATGCCTTGGTTACGATAATCTTGATGTACCGCTACAGGCGCTAACCCTTGCCAATTAAGATCAGTGCCATCAATAGTTGCGGGGCTAAACAGCACGTAACCAACCACCTCGCCTTCATCGCTACATGCAACAAGGGAAAGTGTACGACGACCATTTTCCCTTAGCTTCATCACTAAGTTGGCTTCGGCCTCGGTTTCAAACGTAGATTTTAGTAATCTATCGATAGCCAGTATATCCGCTGGCGCTTCAGTTCGAATAAGCATTTACAACCTCTTTTTGTGTTGTTGGCGATTGTAAGCCCTTTTGCACAAAATCGGCTAGTTGATTTAGAAGAGTTTGTAATGCTTTTGGTAAAGATTCGAGATCAACACTGTCCATTAGGTTTTTAACTTCAAGCCCTAGCTCAGTGTCACCTTCAATTTTCAAGCGACGTTGGAAGAACAAAGTGTCTGGATCTTCTTTGCGTCCAGCAATCAAAACAAGGTCATTGAGATTGCCACTAAATAGCACATCCTCATTCACTTCGTGATCTGCCACGATGAGTTGTTCATTTTCATAGCTAATCAACCAACTTAGCTGCATATCCTTTACTTCTACTTTTAGCCACTTACCTTCAAGAAACTCAAAGTCACCATCATTTAACGCTTCTTTAAACACGGTTTTCAGCCCTTCAAGCAAGGCTTTTTTTTGTACGGTTTGAGGCAATAAGTGGACTGGAGATCGCAAAATTGATGCGGCATTTTGAACTAGTTGGGTGCGAATCTTGTTAATCACGCGAATTATCCGTTACTTTGTTAGCTAAGTCCCCCATCATAGAGTATGTTTTACTGCCAATTCCTGTTATTTGTCAAAAAATAGGTGCTCTGGTTTAACTCTTTAAACTGGGCGCTAGGACAGTTATAGTAATGACATCACTCACATTCACTTATACTGTGAATATATTGCTCGTCGGAGAGTCGGAACAAACTTGATGCTATCGCAACAATTACAGCACTGGTTTACAAAAATAACGGCCAATAGCCCGTTTTTTTTCGCCATTCTGGATAACCAGCATAATTATGCGATGGTTAACGGGCGCTATTGTGATATTGCAGGTTTAACCTCAACTGAATTGGTCGGTATGAATGACAGCCAGATCATGGGCCAGCAATTCTATAACCACCTAAAGCCTTACTATGCGAGAGCCTTCAAAGGTGAATCTATCGAAGCTGAAATGACCATTGGCGATCTCGGCCTCGAGACTAGCCTGCATTTCAATCTCTCTCCTATCGATAATGATGGCAAAATTGAGCATGTGATTTTTCACGCACTCGATACCTCAGAAAAACAAATCTTAGTTCGCTCGCTCGAAGAGTCTGAAGGTAAGTTTTCTACCCTAACTTCTTTGTTGCCTGAAGGTATTTTCCTGCTCGAAGGCGATTGCATCATATCAGCCAATCCAGCAGCTCTTCGCTTACTCGGCTTTGAGTCAATGCAAGACATCCTTGGCGAGAATCTATCGCGCTTGTTTGTCGATGAGAAAACGAAAACGGTCTTTTCAGACACTTTCGTCGACCAATTAAGTGAAACCCCTCTAACGTGTTTAACCGGACCTCGCTGCGGCTTTGAGCGCAAAGTACAATTACTTGCCGATTCAACCATGGTCTTAGGAAGTGACTCACAACTCGTGCTGATTCAAGATGCTGAGTCCAGCAAAGTTACGCTATCAAGCACACAACATGAAGATGCCCACCTAGACTCACTCACAGGGCTATACAATCGTTTCGGCTTTACCAAGCGACTTGAGCAGCTGATTCATAACGAAACGCCGCTGATCATGCTGTACCTCGATATCGATAACTTCAAAAACATTAATGATTCTTTGGGCCACCATATTGGCGATAAAGTAATTAAAGAGGTCTCTTCTCGTCTTAAGCGTCTTTTACCGCAACACGCAGTATTAGGGCATTTAGGAGGAGATGAATTTGGTATTATTCTACCTGAACCTGACAACAACCGTATGGTTGAAATGTTGTCAGAGCGCATTATCTCTTTGATCAATCAACCTTTTGATTTGCACCACTTTAGTAAACGACTGGCCTGTTCGATTGGTAGTGTCGCCTACCCTGGTGATGGCAACGACGCTCGTATTCTGCTGCAAAACGCCGATACCGCGATGTACGAAGCAAAAGATCGTGGTCGTAATCGCCTGATCAAGTTCAATGATCAAATGAACAAAGAAGCACGTATGCGTCTTTGGCTTGAGATCGAACTGCAAAAAGCCTTACAACAAAACGGCTTAGAAGTTTGGTACCAACCTAAAGTGAACGCGCGTGACTTTAGCATTAACGGTGCCGAGGCGTTGATCCGTTGGAAACACCCTGTTGAAGGCTATATCAGTCCAGGCGCGTTCATTCCTGTTGCTGAGCGCGCAGGTCTTATCGAGCATCTAGGTCGCGTAGTGATGCGCGATGTTTTTTCGACGGTTAAACGCTGGAAACTGCAAGGTATTTTGCCAGGCCGCGTGGCGATCAACTTATCACCAGAACAATTTTGTAACCCTAAGCTGATTGATTATATGGAGAAGCTGCTACGCACTACTGAACTAGATCCTAGCTGCATCACCTTTGAGCTGACTGAAAGTGCAGTTATGAGCGACAGTGAACACACACTACAGATGCTCAATGCGATTAAGAGGCTCGGTTTCGCCCTATCGATTGACGATTTCGGTACCGGTTACTCATCGCTATCATACTTAGCACGCTTTCCTATCGACGAGCTTAAAATTGACCGCGCCTTTATCTCAGACATTGATACCCTGCCTAAGCAAATCACCGTGATTGAAAACATCATCAACCTCGGTAAATCACTCAACTTAACCGTGGTCGCGGAAGGGGTTGAGACTCAACAACAGGCGACCCTGCTATCTAACCTCAACTGTAACTCTATTCAGGGCTTCCACTTCTATCGCCCGCAGCCACGACAAGAGGTTGAAGAGCTGTTTGCACAAAATCGTCGCCACAAAAACTAACTCCAAGTGAGTATTTAACTTAGAAACTCACTCAAACCTGCCTTACATCAAATTTGCCATTCACAATTCTTCATAAAATGCTCAGCAATTTCAGAAGAACACAGCCTTGGTAGAGCAATGGAACTCCTATGCCCAGCAGGTAACCTACCTGCATTAAAAACTGCAATTGATTGTGGCGCAGACGCGGTCTACATCGGTTTTAAAGATGACACCAATGCGCGACATTTTGCTGGTTTAAATTTCACTGGTAAAAAACTCGAAAAAGCGGTGCAGTATGTTCATGACAACAACAAAAAGATTCATGTTGCGTTGAACACCTTTGCTCACCCGAATGGATTTGAGCGTTGGACAGAAGCGGTTGATCGTGCTGCCCATAATGGGGTTGATGCGCTGATTGTCGCAGACATTGCCGTACTGGAGTATGCTGCACGTAAATACCCTGAACTGGAACTTCACCTCTCTGTTCAAGCCTCTGCGACCAACGTTGCTGCTATCGATTTTTATAAAAATAACTTCGATGTTAAACGTGTCGTCTTACCGCGAGTATTATCTATCCATCAGGTGAAACAGTTGTCTCGCAATATCACCAGTGATGTTGAGCTTGAAGTGTTTGCCTTTGGTAGTCTATGTATTATGTCAGAAGGTCGCTGCTACCTTTCTTCATATATGACCGGGGAATCACCAAATACCGTCGGCGCTTGCTCACCTGCAAAATATGTTCGCTGGCAAGAGACCGATAACGGTTTGGAGTCACGCCTTAATGACATCCTGATCGATCGCTACAGTGATGGCGAAAATGCTGGCTATCCAACATTGTGTAAAGGGCGCTTCACCGCTGATCTTGAGAACCAAACTAAGGCTTACCACGCACTGGAAGAGCCAACCAGTTTGAATACATTATCTATGCTGCCGGACTTATTTGCTGCCAACGTTGCTTCCGTGAAGATCGAAGGGCGTCAGCGTAGCCCTGCTTATGTAGAGCAAGTCACTCGCACATGGCGCGCAGCTATCGACCGTTACCTAGCGAACCCAGATAGCTACCATGTTGAACCAGCATGGGATGCGGCACTAGCTAATGTTTCGGAAGGCACCCAGACCACGCTTGGTGCATACCACCGTAAATGGCAGTAAAGCTTTACTTGTAGAGAGAACAATGGAAAACAACATGAAATATGCACTAGGCCCATTGCTTTACTTCTGGCCAAAACAAGATGTCGAAGATTTTTACAACCAAGCTAAAAGTAGCTCTGCTGATATTATTTATCTGGGCGAAAGTGTTTGTTCAAAACGTCGTGAGATGAAGCCTGCTCATTGGTTTGATATTGCCAAAGAGCTTAGTAGCACAGGTAAGCAAGTAGTGCTTTCCACCATGGCACTGCTTGAAGCACCAAGTGAAGTCAACGTAATGAAGAAATACATCAACAACGGTGACTTCGCTATCGAAGCCAATGATGTATCGGCAATTCAATTGGCTCACGAGCACAAGGTTCCTTTCGTCGTTGGCCCTGCCGTCAATACTTACAACGCACACACCTTAAACCTGTTTCTAAAGCAAGGCATGACCCGCTGGTGTATGCCCGTTGAGTTGTCACGTGAATGGTTAGGCAACGTGCTCACTCAATGTGATGAGTTGGGCATTAAAGGTAAGTTTGAAGTCGAAGTGTTTAGCCACGGTTACCTGCCGCTGGCCTACTCTGCTCGCTGCTTTACTGCTCGTGCTGAGAATAAGGCAAAAGATGACTGTGAGACGTGCTGCATTAAGTACCCAACCGGTATTCAAGTGAGCAGCCAAGAAGGCCAAGAGGTGTTTAATCTAAACGGCATCCAGACTCAATCCGGCTACTGTTATAACCTCATCAATGACTTACCAAGCATGAGCGGTTTAGTTGATGTGGTTCGCTTGAGCCCGCTTGGTATCGATACTTTTTCACAAGTGGATAAGTTCCGCGCCAATGAGCATGGTAATAGCCCGTCAACGATCGAAAGTCGCCAATGTAATGGCTATTGGCACCAACTTGCGGGCCTAGAAGTGAAAAATATCTAATTTCACTTCCAGATAAAAAACACCAACAAATAAGGGGCTATATGAGCCCCTTTTTCTATGCGATAGCCTGCTCTGATTGCAGTGTTTGGTAGCGACGCATATCTTTGAGAAGCATAAAGATAACGACGGCACTCAAGGCAATATTCGATAGAGGGTACGCAATCCATATTCCTGGCACACCAAATAGCTTCGGCATGATGTACAAGAAAGGTAGCTGAATCAACATATTACCCACAGTAACAAACATCGCTTTACTGCCTTTATTGATCGCTTGGTAATAAGCACCCGCAACCACTAAGAAGCCATCTAAAAACAACGCAAATAAATGTAAGCGAATCCCCAGAACCGTATTTTCAATCAACTGGTTATCTGACGAGTTAAATACCGATACGAACTCGCGAGGGAACAGGTTGAGCAGTACAACAAATCCAACACCAATCAAAATGGATGTCGTCATCGCTACTTTTAATAACTTACGGATATTATCTTGATTGCGAGCGCCATGGTTGAAGCTCACTAGTGGCTGCATACCATTAGCAACCCCTTCAACCGTTAGGTAGTAAACCGTTACGATGTAGCCCAAAATAGCATACGCACCAATAATCAATACATCACCGTATTGAGTAAACAGGCTGTTGTGCAGTGCAACCATCATTGAACCATAGGCATACATAAAGAAGCTAGACGTACCAATGGCAAAGATCTGTGGTACAGCTTTAAGCTTCAACTTGAACTCGCTGATCTTAAGTCGTAGATTAGCTCTAGATGAGAAGAAATACGCTAAACCTAACGCGGTCACCACTGCCTGCGCTATCGCGGTTGCAATCGCTGCCCCCGTAAGCTCCCAACCCCACAATGCAATCATGATGTAATCCATCACAATATTCACCACAGCGCCAACCACCATCAGCATAGTGGCTAGATTCGGGCTATCATCATTACGCAGTAAGAACGGCATAGCGATGGAACCAAGAGTAAAGACACAGGCTCCGATCAAGATATGAAGATACTGTAGACCCAGCTCGTAGACACGCCCTTCAGCGCCTTGCCAACGTAAAAAGTCATCAGCAAACAGGAACAATACACCTGCGACAATCGGCATCAATGCCAGTAGCAATAATAAACCAGTAGTGAGGGTTTGCTTGGCCCCTGCATTATCTCCTTCTCCCTGACGGATAGAGACAAGCGCTCCGGTACCGACTCCGACCAACATACCAATACCTAAGATCGAACCGATCACAGGCCAAGCAACGTTAATACCCGCTAGACCATCAGCGCCGACATAACGGCCAATAAAAATCCCATCGACAACTTGGTATAAGCCATTCACCAACATCGCAGCAACGGTTGGGATGGTGTATTTCCAAAACTGTTTATAGATTGAAGTTTGCATTGTTATCACCATTAGTTAGCAAGGCTAACTAAATAATTAAATTTAAGCTTTTAATGATTTTTCCAACAACGATACCAACTGTTCAGCTTCTTTATCGGATAGCTTGGCATTCATCGCTTGAGCAATTTCCTTATAAACAACTTGTTCTAGTGATAAATCCTGAATCACTTTTTCCGTCAACGTCACTCGCTTAGAACGTGCATCTTCGTTACAAGGCACTCGAAGCACTAAGCCTTTCTTTTCTAAACGTGCCACCATGTTTGATGCTGATGGCTTGCTGACTTTCATCTCTTCCGCTAAGTCAGTAATCCTCATCCCTTCAGATGAAGTTTGGATCACTTTAAGGTAATCGAACTCATTAAAGCTCAGTAGCGATAACGAGTCTTCCTTAGCATAGACACGCCAGGCTTTAGAACAGAATCGTTCTAACTCAATCAAACTGTTCTCTAATGTCATCAGTGTCGCACTTTAGTTAGCAAGGCTAACTATTTTAACCATAATCAAATTTTAGGCAATAAAAAACCGCTGAGAGCAGCGGTTTTCTTTTCGTTCATTTTACTTACTGAGTATTCTTAGCTTGCGCTTGTTTTGCTTTAGCTAAGTGCTCCGCTTTAACTTGATTGTAGATGCGACTCAATTCAAGGAAGGAATAGCGGTGCTCAACATATTCAAATACGTTAAATGAGATCGCCAATTTATACAGAGAGATTGCGCTAGCAAAGTCACCTTCAGCTTGGTAACGCTTACCTAAGTAGAAATACGCTTCTGTTAGGCGCTGGGCTAAAACCGTGTTGTCTCTTGTACCAGCAAGAATCGCTTTAAAGGCTTGCTCTTCAGTCACGTCACCTAAGGTAATTGCGACTAACACCCAGCCCCATTGCTCATCACGGTTCTGGTAGCTTTGCTCCAACTCTTGGCGTGCTAACTCAGGCTCTTTTTCGTGCTTAACGATATATAGCCACAGCGCTCTAAATGGATCGCTTGGATCTTGATCGTAATGCTTTTGAATGTCTTCTAACGCAAGGTCGATACGATCACCGTAATACAATGCTATCGCCCTATTACGAGCGGCATAGGTGTTGTCAGGAGCTAATTCTAGTGCTGAATCAAACGCGTCATAAGCGGCATCAAATTCACCCACTTGAGTAAAGTAAACACCGAGTAGATTAAACAGATCCGGCTGTGTAGGATTCAATGTCAATGACTGGTTGTAGTCCAATCGAGCCAAATCACGCAGACCAACACTGTCATAATAATTCCCCCGCTCATAGAGCATTTTTGCTCTAACATCATTCGATAAGTCGGGGCGCATTAGTAATTGAGATAAACGAGCAATCTGAACTTCTTGTTGCACACTAGCCTGCAAAGGAACAGCCATTGGAGGGTATAGCCATTGAGCACTGTCATTGGAGGTTGAGGCACAACCGGCAGTGACTAATAGTGCAAGACTTATCGATGCTGTTCGAAACCATTTCACGTATAGGTACTCCTGTCACTGAGCAAAATCTCAGTTTATCCACATTAAAAAAGGGAGCGTAATGCTCCCTTTATAACATGCTTTTAGCGTAATAGGCTAATTCGCCTATTGTTGACTAAATCAAGCGTCAGTTGCTGGCTTTTCTTCAGCAGCAGCTTCTTCTGTCTTTTCTACCGCTTCTTTCATGCTTAGACGAACGCGGCCCTGACGGTCGATTTCAAGTACTTTAACTTGAACTTCTTGACCTTCAGCAAGGTAGTCAGACACTTTCTCAACTCGCTTGTCAGCAATTTGAGAGATGTGTACTAGACCATCTTTACCAGGAAGAATAGTAACGAATGCACCGAAGTCAGCTAGACGAGCAACTTTACCTGTGTAGATACGGCCCACTTCAACTTCTGCAGTGATCTCTTCGATACGACGGATTGCTTCTTTCGCAGCTGTACCTTCAGTTGCAGCAATCTTGATTGTACCGTCATCTTCGATTTCGATAGTTGTACCTGTCTCTTCAGTTAGAGCACGGATAACTGCACCACCTTTACCGATAACGTCTTTGATCTTCTCAGCGCTGATCTTCATTGTGTGAATGCGCGGAGCAAACTCAGAGATATCTTCACGAGCACCAGAGATAGCTTCATCCATTACAGATAGGATGTGCTTACGTGCACCTTGCGCTTGGTTAAGAGCAATTTGCATGATCTCTTTAGTGATACCTTCGATCTTGATATCCATCTGAAGTGCAGTGATACCGTCGTTAGTACCTGCTACTTTAAAGTCCATGTCACCTAGGTGGTCTTCGTCACCAAGGATATCAGAAAGAACAACGAAGTCGTCACCTTCTTTAACTAGACCCATTGCGATACCCGCAACAGAAGCTTTAATTGGAACACCAGCATCCATAAGAGCTAGAGAAGTACCACATACAGAAGCCATTGAAGAAGAACCGTTAGATTCTGTGATTTCTGATACTACACGTACTGTGTATGGGAACTCATCTACAGATGGCATTACAGCAGCAATACCACGCTTAGCTAGTTTACCGTGGCCGATTTCACGACGCTTAGGAGAACCAACAAAACCAGTTTCGCCTACACAGTATGGAGGGAAGTTGTAGTGTAGTAGGAAGTGATCTTTACGCTCACCTGTTAGCTCGTCGATGATTTGAGCGTCGCGCTGCGTACCTAGAGTCGCAGTTACGATTGCCTGAGTTTCACCACGAGTGAATAGTGAAGAACCGTGAGTACGTGGAAGAACGCCAGTACGTACGTCAAGCGCACGAACCATGTCTTTTTCACGACCATCGATACGTGGGTTACCAGCGATGATGCTACGACGAACAACTGTCTTCTCTAGATCGTGGAAGATAGTGTGAATTTCTTTCGTGTTTGCTTCTGGATCTTCAGCAAGTAGAACTTCGTTTACTTCACCAGCGATAGCGTGGATACGGTCGTAACGCGCCATCTTCTCAGTGATTTGGTAAGCTTCTACTAGTTTCGCTTCTGCAAGTTCTGCGATCTTGTTTACAAGCGTAGTGTTCTCTTCTGGAGCAACCCAATCCCAAGCTGGAGTCGCTACTTCAGCTGCGAATTCGTTGATTGCAGAGATAACTACTTGCTGTTGATCGTGACCAAATACAACGGCAGAAAGCATCTCTTCTTCTGTTAGGTTGTCTGCTTCAGACTCAACCATAAGAACAGCGCCTTCAGTACCAGCAACAACTAGGTCTAGTTTAGACGTTTCTAGTTCAGTGTTGCTTGGGTTCAGTACTAGTTGACCATCAACATGACCAACACGTGCTGCACCGATAGGACCGTTGAACGGAATACCAGAGATAGCAAGAGCAGCAGAAGTACCGATCATTGTTACGATGTCTGGTTGAACGTCAGGGTTCACAGACATAACTGTCGCGATAACTTGAACTTCGTTTTTGAATGCATCCGGGAATAGAGGGCGAATTGGACGGTCGATTAGACGAGCCGTCAGTGTTTCACCTTCAGATGGACGACCTTCACGCTTGAAGAAGCCACCAGGGATTTTACCTGCAGCGTAAGTACGCTCTTGGTAGTTAACCGTTAGAGGGAAGAAGTCTTGACCTTCTACCGCTTCTTTTTTACCAACTACAGAGACGAATACTGATGTATCGTCCATAGTCACCATAACTGCTGCAGTAGCTTGACGTGCAATAACGCCAGTTTCTAGAGTAACTGTGTGGTTACCGTACTGGAACGTTTTAACAACTGGTTTTTCGAACATGGAAATTCCTTGTTTCTCAGCCATCTATCATTCGATAGTGCTCAGATGATATTGATTGAAACTCAAGGCACTACAAATCGCGACTAGTGAAAATGAACTGTTATTCGTCGAGTTCACTTTGAATAGTCGCGACCTTTTGGTCGACGTGGTGACTGTAATGCTATGAGTAATTACGTAGAAAATCCCAATTAGGGATTTTTACCGTGCGTAGTATAACGGTATAAAAGTGATTTGGCTAAGCTATCGCAATTAAATTAAGTAACAGGCAACAAAAAAGGGGCTACAAGCCCCTTTTCTGACAAACTGCTATGCAGTCGCTAATTAGCGACGTAGACCTAGACGTTTGATTAGGTCTTGGTAACGAGAAAGGTTTTTGCCTTTCAAGTAGTCAAGAAGCTTACGACGGCGAGAAACCATACGTAGAAGACCACGACGGCTGTGGTGATCGCCTTTGTGCGCTTTGAAGTGACCTTGTAGGTGGTTGATAGAAGCTGTAAGTAGAGCTACTTGAACTTCTGGTGAACCTGTATCACCTTCAACTTGAGCGTATTCTGCAACGATTGCTGCTTTAGTTTCTGCATTCAGAGACATAATTCTCTCCTAAATAAGAGTAAGTTAAACATTGTGCCAGCCAATCTCTGATTCAGCCGACACGAGGAGCGCGAATTATATGGGATGTCTAGAAGTTAAGCAATAAGTTCTTTGAGAAAGAAGCGAAGGGCGAGAGTCGAGGTTCTAGAACTGACCTCATCCGATGGAAACCTGAGTTTATCTCTCTATTTACTGTCATCTTCAAGAGCGAGGGACGAGTGAGTTGGAGATCTCTTTAAGCGAGTCGAAGATTTTAAGAGATTCCCTACTCGCTCCTTCGTCACTCTATGGAATAACACCTCTCAACTCGAAATACGGTCGCTTTTCGGCGTTCCCGCATCCAAATCTTTTCTGTTACACTTAGACCAATAAAACCTACCTATTTGAATAAACAGGATTCTCTATGAAAATCGGCATCATTGGTGCAATGGAGCAAGAAATTTCCATTCTTAAACAAGCAATTGAAAACCGTACAGAAGTTAGCAAAGCAGGTTGTACTTACTTCTCAGGTCAGATCAACGGTGTTGAGGTGGTTTTGCTTCAGTCAGGTATTGGTAAAGTAGCAGCAGCTGTGGGTACAACAATCCTACTGGATGAGTACCAACCAGACGTAGTCATCAACACAGGCTCAGCAGGCGGTTTTGATCCAAGCCTAAACGTAGGTGATGTGGTTATCTCAACTGAAGTTCGTCACCACGACGCTGACGTAACCGCTTTTGGTTATGAAATTGGTCAAATGGCACAGCAGCCAGCGGCATTTATCGCGGATGATAAGCTGATGGATGTGGCAGAAAAAGCACTAGCACAAATGCAAGATACTCATGCAGTGCGTGGCCTAATTTGTACTGGCGATGCCTTCATTGCAAGCGCAGAACGCCAAGCATTCATTCGCAAGAACTTCCCTTCTGTCGTGGCAGTTGAAATGGAAGCTTCAGCTATCGCACAAACCTGTCACCAATTCAAAGTTCCATTCGTTGTCGTACGCGCTATTTCAGATGTTGCTGACAAAGAAGCTGGGATGAGTTTCGATGAGTTCCTACCACTAGCGGCTAAGAGCTCATCAGAGATGGTGGTTAAAATGGTTGAGCTGCTGAAATAAGCCTCTGAAGGAAAATAAGCGATATCATGGAAGATATATTCAATCATTTTTACTCAAATGGAGCGCTCCTAGTATTATGGGGCGCTCTATTGTTTCATCTCATTCTTCCTTTCCCACGCGAAGCGCATCCAGCAATACTCTGGCATAAATTTGCCGAACAGCTGGCAGATAAAGTTAATAACAACAGCAATTACTCGCAAAGCATCATTTCAGGCACTTTAGCTTGGCTATTAATGCTGCTACCAATGCTAATTGTCCTGATCGCGCTCAAGCCACTGGTGTGGCAGCCTCAACTGTTCGAGCTGGCTTTTCTCCTACTCGCAATCGACTGGCGCAATACCGATAAGTTCACCGCGCAATTTGTCGCGGCGTTGGCTCGTGAGGATAAAGAGCACGCCAAAATGTTGATCAAGCCGATCGTCAATCGTTCAACTTCTTCACTTTCGTTACTCGGTTTGGGTAAAGCGGGCTCAGAAACGCTGATCATGTCTTACGGTCGCAATGTGGTTGGGGTGCTATTTTGGTACGCCATCGGCGGCGGCATCGGAGCATTCTTGTATCGAATGAGTGTAGAGCTTGCTCGAGCTTGGTCTCCGTCCAGACAGCAGTTTTCCCCATTTGGTATTCCTGCAATAAGAGCCGTTGCGGTGTTAGATTTCATCCCAATGCGTCTGTTTGCCATCATGATTGCTATTGGTCACCGAGCAAAACAAACCGCGCAACTTATCTCGCAGCAGGCCAAGTCTTGGCCGCTACCTGGACCAGCATGGCTTTTGGTTTCTGTTGGTGCGAAGTTAGAGCTTTCTCTAGGGGGGCCTGCCATCTATGACCAGCACAAAGCGGTCAGAGCTAAACTAGGCGGACGCATTGCTCCATCCGCTATTCATGTTGCCCAAGTGCAGAAATTACTCGCCTGGCGCATGTTTGCTTGGGTTGTAATTCAAAGCCTTATTATGGGCCTCATCTACCAAGGATTTTAAATGCGACGCTATCTTATCGCTCTAACGACTATCGCTATTTCAACCGCTCACGCATCCACTGTTGAAAAGGTCGTTAGCCTTGCTCCACATGCAACGGAAATAGCCTTCGCAGCAGGACTCGGCGATAAACTGGTCGCTGTCAGTGAACGTAGTGATTATCCTGAGCAAGCTAAAAGCATTGAGAAGGTGTCCAACTACCAAGGAATCAAAATTGAGCGCATCATTGCTCTGCAGCCTGATTTAATCATTGCTTGGCCATCGGGTAACCCAGTCGGTGAACTCAAAAAGCTAGAGCAATTCGGCTTTGAGATCTATTACTCGCAGACTAACTCGCTCGAAGATATTGCGAATAATATTGAACAGCTCAGCCAATACTCAGACGACCCAAGTATTGGTAAAAAAGCGGCAAACGACTTCAGACAGAGCTTAAAAGAGTTAAAAGCCAAGTATCAAACTGATATTCCGGTACGCTACTTCTATCAACTCAGCGAGCAGCCGATAATCACACTCGCTAAAGGCAAGTGGCCGAGCGAAGTGTTTAGTTTCTGTGGCGGCGAAAACATTTTTGAGCATAGCGCAGCCCCTTACCCGCAAGTCGGCATTGAACAAGTGATCATCCAAAACCCGGATGTTATCTTTACCTCAGAGCATGCCATCGAAAATGGTAATATGTGGCAAAAGTGGCACGATCAGCTATCAGCAGTGCAAAATAACCATATCTGGTCACTCAATTCCGATTGGATTAACCGTCCTACTCCGCGAACACTGAACGCGATTGAGCAAGTTTGTGAACATTTCGAGACCACAAGGGAAAAACGCTAACGTTTAACTACAAGATCTCGTACAATTCCTCCTCACTTCTTGTTCCCATATTTAGTAAGAGATTTTAGTAACATGGATTCCATGCTGCTTTACAGTATCGACTTATTCGGTACGGCAATTTTTGCAATTTCAGGCGTCCTACTTGCAGGTCGATTAAAAATGGATCCTTTCGGGGTTGCTGTACTCGGCAGCGTGACCGCTATTGGTGGTGGCACCATTCGTGATATGGCATTAGGCGCAACTCCCGTCTTTTGGATCACCGACACCAATTACCTTTGGACGATCCTTATTACGTGCCTACTAACAATGTTGATTGTTAGACGCCCTAAACGCCTTGCTTGGTGGATTTTACCCGTTTGTGACGCCATCGGCTTAGCCGTGTTTGTCGGCATTGGTGTCGAAAAGACCATGGCTTACCAAGATTCAGCACTAGTCGCTGTTATCATGGGTGTGATCACTGGTTGTGGCGGCGGTATTATTCGTGATGTTCTCGCTCGGGAAGTTCCAATGGTACTGAGAAGCGAAGTCTATGCGACCGCTTGTATCATTGGTGGCGTATTCCATACCACTGCATTAGCCATGGGCTGTGACAGTGATAGCGCCTTCTTAGCTGGCGTGTTTTCAACTCTATTGATTCGCTTAGGTGCGATACGTTGGCACTTGTCACTGCCGACTTTTGCCTTGAATCGTTAAGTGAAAGTATTGGTTCTGATTGTCATTCCTTAGAACGAAGCATGAGTGAGTAAGGAATCTCTATACCCTATTCGACTTGCTTTAATCCCCAACTCGTTCGTTCCTCACTCTTGAGTGATGACAGTGGTAAAACGTAATGGAATGACTATTAAGTAACTACCCACAAAAACAAAAAAAGGTCACCGAGGTGACTAATGCCGATCAGTTAAGAAAAATTTTTGAGATCATTTGACCGATCCTCAAAAGGCTTCAAAATCCGATATTAGGAAACTAATATCGGATTTTTCATGTCTTTAGAAAGCCAACTTGCGAATACTTTTCGCTCATGCAATACCTTCCATCACTTTGACAAATACTCTGAGATCCTTAGTCCAGAGCTTATCCAGCAAGGTTTTGAAAAAGCTGGTGTAGCAACAGTGAGAAGAAGACGCTTACCCTTGGAAGCAGTACTTTGGTCCGTTGTAGGAATGAGTCTTTTTCGGCAACAATCTGTTTGGGATATCGCTAACCAACTTGATATTGTCCTACCAGACAAACAGCGCTTTGTTGCGCCAAGTGCTGTTGTCCAAGCGAGGCAGAGATTAGGCGAAGAAGGTGTTAAACAAGTCTTTAAGACGATGGCGGCTCAGAGTTATCAATCTTCTAAGTTTGAAACTTGGTGTGGACTCAATCTTCTATCTGTCGATGGTGTCGTTTGGAGAACGGCAGATACACCTGAAAATCATCAAGAGTTTAAAGCACAGCGTAATCAGTCATCTGAAAATATTTACCCTAAGATACGCATGGTTTGCTTGATGGAGCTTACAAGTCATCAGCTCATCGATAGTGCATTCTCTGACTATCGAACCAACGAAATGCGGCTTGCAGAAGAACTCATAGAACAAACGCCAGACCATTCTCTGACTATTTTTGACAAAGGATATTACTCTCTGGGACTGCTTAACCGATGGAACAAAGTCGGCCAAGAGAGGCATTGGATGCTCCCTGTGAGAAAAGACTTCCAGTATGAAGTCGTTCATAGGTACAGCAAGAGTGATGCAATCGTTGCGATTAAAACAACACCTCAGGCAAGAAAGAAGTTTAGTGAACTTCCTGATGTAGTTGAAGCAAGGTTAGTCTCAAAAATCATTAAAGGTAAGGAGTATCAGGTGCTTACATCAATGCGTGATGGGTTACGTTTTCCTGGCGAAGAAATCGTAGAGCTCTATCGTTATCGCTGGGAAATCGAATTAGGCTATCGGGAAATGAAGCAGACCTTACTTGACAGTGAGTATACATTGCGAAGCAAGCGTCCAGATATGGTTAAGCAGGAGCTCTGGGGTATTTTACTCGCCTATAACCTTATCAGGCAGGTTATGACAAAAGCGGCAAGTAGGTTAGATAGCGTCTGGCCAAATCAACTGAGCTTTACGAGTAGCGCTATGGCTGTGACGCAATACTTTGCAGCGTTGCCTTTAACAAGCCCAGGAAAGCTCCCTAAACACTATGAGGTATTACTAGAGCATGTATCCATGTTTATCTTACCGCCTCGAAGAGAAGATAGAAGTTATCCTCGATGGGTGAAGTTGAAACCCAAGAAGTACGCAACAAATAGAAAAAATGCCAGTCAGCTTAACTGACTGGCATTAC